>WQYB01000097.1 GCA_009781475.1 Treponema sp. | reverse complement strand
CTCAAACGGGACAAACTCAGGAATTGAAACGACTACAAACTGCGTGCGGTCTTCAAAACCCGGAATACCGGCCGGAAATGTTATAATATCATTCTCAGAAAAAACAAGCTCTTCGAAAAAATCAATCATCATTATCCCTGATCTGAGGAAGTTTATTTAACATAAAATTGTTTATTGCACACTTAAAAGTCAAGTTTTTTTCGGAAAACTATGATTTATGGCTATTGCGTTGTTAAGCGATGGTGATTTATATTATAATATTACAGCATTATAGAATCCACAATTAAATGTTGTATTGCACCGCTCTTTGCTTGCATGACAGCCGTAAGGTTGTCGGATGGTACAGTACGGCATTTAATCGTGAATTCTATAAATCAATCAAATCTCAAGGCAAAAAATATTTATTATGACCATGTTTCCAAAAATTACTTTTACGCGCTTGATAAAGACGGGAAGTTTTTTGGATGTTGTCTTGACATCAGCCATTAAAAGTGTCGCCGCATCTTGTTTGAAATCAATGACTTACCCCCCCCCCCCCCCCCCCCCCTTTTTTTATTGGGGGGGGGCCTTATGGCCCACCCCCCCTTTAAATCAATTTTTTGTTTTTTTTTTAAAACACCCCATAAAAATGGTCCCCGCTTTTTTTTTAAAAAAAATACCTTCCCCCCCCCCCCCCCCCATCCCATTTGTCAATCTGGGGGGCGCTTAATGGCAACGGCTCCTCTAAGTCAAGTTTATGCATCTTCTGACTTTTTTAAGGAAGTTATATCGGACAGTAATATCCCGTGGTGTGAACTTAAAAACAGCGCTGTACTTATAACCGGAGCGACGGGAGCAGTTGGTTTGGCGCTTGTACGCACTTTGTTTGCGGCGAACAAAATGCATAATCTCGGAATTAAAATTCTCGCGTTTGGAAAGAGTGAGAAAAAAGTAAAGTCGCTTATCGAAAAATACGGCGTTGTTTTCCATAAACACGACGTACGTGAACCCTTTACATTAAACGAAAATGTTGACTACATTTTTCACTGCGCGGCAATTACAAAATCTTCCGATATGGTAAACAAACCTGTTGACGTAATGTATACAGCCGTTGACGGCACAAGGAACATGCTTGAATTAGCTAAAGAAAAGCGGATAAAAAGTGCAGTATACCTGTCATCAATGGAAGTATATGGGCAGTATGAGGGTGAAGCGGCGGAAAAAGATTTAGGCCGTTTAGATTTGACAAATGCCCGGAGCTGTTATCCCGAAAGTAAGCGTTTTTGTGAAATGCTTTGTAACTCTTATCACGTACAATACGGCATTCCTGTTAAAACGGCGCGGTTAGCGCAGACTTTTGGCGCGGGTACCGCGAAAGACGATACAAGGGTGTATGCTCAATTCGCAAAGAGCGCGGCTGCCGCGGAAGATATTATCCTTCATACCGAAGGAAAATCGCGTGGTAATTACTGTGATATATCCGATACTGTCCGCGCGTTGTTTACATTGCTTTTAAAAGGTGAAAACGGACAAGCTTATAACATTGCTAATCCGAAAGCGAGTATGACAATTCGTGAAATGGCTGAATTTGCGGCGGCTGAGTTCGGGGTCAAAGTGAGGGTTGAGGCTCCAAAAAACGCGCAAAAACTCGGTTATGCGCCAGACAGCAGCTACAAGCTGAATATTGATAAAATTACAAACTTGGGTTGGAACCCCAAATACGGACTTATAGATATGTATAGGCATATGACAGCCGATTGGCTGAAAAATTAATTATTGAAAATATAGACGGTTTATTAAATTACTGGCTATTATATCTCGGAAAGGGCGGTGTATACGCGGTATACCCAAGATTAGAAAAGAATGCGCAAACATCACCAAAAAATGATACTTGAACTTCTAAATACTTTAAGAGAAGCGGCCGATGATTTAAAAAACCTATTCTCTAAAAAAGATTTTGGGAGTCTCACAAATTTATTAGCCGACTGCCAAGACGTCGCAATACAAATCGGACAATTTATTGAACAGCTTGAAGGTGAAGGGAAAATAACGGTCACATATCTCGAAGAGTACTGTGACCTTCTCTGCCATGTAAACGAAGAACTAAGCAAACCAGAGAGCGGCGCCGGTCCAATCAAAAAGCTCAAAAAACAAATAGTAAAAATCGAAAACAGTGTTAAAACTGATTTAAAGCCGGATAAATTAGAAATAGTATTCTTCCCATATAAAGCAAGTATGTGGGACGCGCTTGAAAGTATATGGCTTGCGGCAAAAGATGATCTAGCGTGTGATGTTTATGTAGTGCCAATACCCTACTATGACAAACAACCCGCCGGCGATTTTGGAGATATGCACTTTGACGGCGATAAATATCCGGATTACGTGCCTATAGTTGATTGGCAGAGCTATAATATTGAAGAACATTGCCCGGACGCGGTTTTTATACATAATCCTTATGACGGCTTCAACCGTATAACAAGCGTACATCCCGATTTTTACATTGAGAAAATTAAAAAATTTACGGATTTACTGGTATATGTTCCTTATTTTGTCTGCGACGAAACAGTAAATAAAGACTTTGTTGAGGTGCCGGGCGTAACGCATACAGATATGACAATTGTACAATCGGAAAAAATCAGGCAGGAATATATCCGCATATTCAAAGAGTATGAAACAAAAAATAATTGTAAAGGCAAATTTGGAAATCCGAATTCAAAAATTAAAGCCCTCGGCTCTCCTAAATTCGATAAAGTCATAAATACAAAGAGAGAAAATTGTAAATTGCCGCCGGATTGGGTAAAATTAATAGGTGATAAAAAAGTTGTTTTGTACAATACCACTATAGATGCTGTTCTTAAAGATATAAACACCAAGAATAACAAGTATTTTGAGAAAATACGCTCAGTGTTCGATTCTTTTAAAGAGCGCGGTGATGTTGTTCTCTGGTGGCGGCCTCATCCTCTTATTGAAATAAATCTGGCGACTTTGTGTCCGTTTCATGTTGTTGATTCATATCGGAAAATTGTTGAAGAGTACAGGCAGGGCGGGTGGGGGATATTTGACGATACGGCTGATGTTCATAGAGCGATTGCGTGGAGCGATGCGTATTATGGAGATGGAAGCAGCTTAGCGCCGATGTATGGGGTTACGGGGAAGCCGGTGGTTATTCAGAATGTTGAAATGACGGAAACCGATGTGCCATTGAGATTTGCGGACTTCGCGGTGGATGACGACGGCACGGCCTATGGATTTGAGTTGTTTACGGATGGGTTGTTTAAGTTGGATTTTGAGAATAACACAGCGAGCTTAGCGGCAAAAAGTGGCTGTATACCGGAATATTTTGGTAAGAAAATTACACAAGCTCACAGATACATCAAGATTAGCAGTGTTGGAGATAAGGTATTTTGTTTTCCTTTTTTCCTTGATAATATTATGGTCTATAACCGCATAAGCGAAGAAACGGTAAAAATACCTCTTAACAGCGATTACTTATTGCCGCCATCTGATTGGAACGGATTTGCTTTACGTTGGCAGGTAGAATATCAAAGGGAAATATATTCTTTCGGTTCACGATCTAAAGCAGTTGTAGTCTTTGATATAAATAATCACAGCGTACGGTATGATACCATGCTTTTTGAAAAAATCGGGCTTTTGACCAATACGGAAAAATCTTCAAAACACCCGCTTATTATAAGCGAATGCTCCGAAGACGGTAAAATAACCCTTTTAATGAGGAATTGTGAACACCTTATCAGGTATACCTTACCAACACAGGAAGTTGAGTTCATTGCAACAAATCCTGCGCTGGCGCATTGTATTTTCGCCGATTTTGACGGACAGTATTTTTGGCTGATTACAGAAAATTATGAAAACGTTATAAAATGGAGTCCAGAATCCAATGAAGCGATAGATTATTATATGCCTGCCGATGGTTTTAATTTTTCCAATGAAAACAGTGTCTTTTCGGGTATTTCTGATTGCGGAAATTTTCTGCTGCTCTTTCCGGGGCACGGCAATAAATTATTGAAGTTTGATAAGATAACCAAGCGATTCAGCGAATACACGGAAATGCCGGTTCCGGCTGACGTTAATAACAGGAAATACGATTGGCCAAAGCGCATAGGAGACAAAGTATATACTTTGGCGCGGCATAACGGAACGATGTATGAATTAGACAAACTTTCCGGTAAAATTACGCCGCATAAATTTTGTTTAGACAAAGACGATTACAAATCTTATTACAGCAGATATTTTGATTTTAGTGATTCTATAGCAGAAGAAAACAATTTTGGTGATATAGCAAGCTTTTTCGCCTATTCAATATCATACAATCAAAAAATTGACTCAAAGCGATACGATCGTTTTTTAAACTCTATAGTAAATCCTGACGGTTCATGCGGAGTCAAAATATATGAACAAATAAAGAAAGCAATTGTGGGGTAGAAAACGAATGAACACAGCCCTCATCTTCGCAGGCGGCACAGGAATACGTATGAACGCCAAAGCAAAACCCAAGCAATTTTTGGAATTGCACGGTAAACCAGTTATACTTTATACAATTGAACATTTTGAAGCTCATCCTGAAATTGATAATATTGTTGTGGTTTGTCTGAAAAACTGGATAAAAGAGTTAAAGCATCTTTTACACCGCTATGAAATTGAAAAAGTGAGCCAGATTATACCTGGTGGAAACACCGGGCATGAGTCAATATATAATGGTTTAAAAGTGATGGAGAATGTTTGCAAACCGGAAGACATCGTTTTAATACACGATGGAGTGCGTCCTTTAATTAACGGTGATTTGATTTCAGCCAATATTGCTAAAGTTAAGGAGTGCGGCAACGCTATTACCGTTTCTCCAGTTTCAGAAAGTATTGTTTCTATTAAAGAAGAGAGCCTTGGTACAATTGACTTTATTCCGCCCAGAGATGAAATGTACAAGGCAAAGGCACCGCAGTCTTTCCGTTACGGTTTTATATGGCCGTTGTATCAAAAGGCGAAAAGTGACAGCAAACTTACTATTGATTCCGCGCATCTGTGCAGCATTTACGGAGAAAAAATGTATACGGTAGACAGTGCGCCAAATAATATAAAAATAACCACCTCTACAGATTATTATATCTTTCGTGCGCTTTATGAGGTTATGGAGAATCAGCAGATTTTGGGGGTGTAGCAGGTTTGATTTTGAAAGGCAAAATATAATAGTGAAGGATACTTGTTTATGCAAGATTCAGTAATACTGTACGGATACGGGCAAGAAGCACCAATGGTTTATTCTAAATTGTCAAACGATGGTAATTATAATGTGGTGTGTTTTGCTGACAAAGATACCGCTAAACATAGTGCTGCTGTTGAAATGTGCGACGGTAAGCGGTTCGCTGTTATATCATTGGCGGAAGCGATGGAGAAATACCCGAAAGCAAAATTTTGGATCACTCCCGCGATTCCGCTTAGATTTAGAATAATTCATGAATTGGTAAATTCAGAAAAAATAGATAGAGAACTTATATTGAATTCGGGCAGTAAAAAAAAATATGAAGTGGATGAATCGAGATTTCATTTTGTCGGAGACTATCAAATTGTAAGCAGAAAGCGTACAATGAAATGGTATTTTGCTTGTAATGACAGAAACCGTCAGTATGATGTATTAATTAAAGCTGCGGTTAAATCAGCATTGAAAAACACAACGCTAGAGCCGGTTTGTATTTATGACGGGGAAGAGAATCAACTTACACAATGGCTTACAGAACATGGCATTAAAATAATTTTTCATCGGGTAAGTTTTTATCAGGCGTTTGAAAACCACCTTGATAAAAACCGCATTACAACTGCTTCTGGTGCGTTTTTGCGCTGTGACATTCCGATTATAAATATAGAGGACGATTTTTGTCTGTATACTGATTGCGATGTAATATTCCTGAAAGATTTTGATTACCAAACCTTAGACCAGCCTGAATATTTTTCCTGCAGCTGCGAAGCTGACACGGAAGATTTTGAGTATTTTAACACCGGTGTTATGTATATGAATCTTAAAAAATTGCGCAAATCACATAAAGAATTCACTGATTTTATTGTGAGTAATTTAAAAAGCCTTAATGTTTATGACCAAACAGCATATCAAATGTTTTATGGCTCAAAAATGACAAAGCTTCCTATCGAATATAATTACAAACCGTACTGGCCAAAAGATGAAAATGCAGTGATTCTACATTTCCACGGGCCGAAACCTTTTAACTTTGAGCTTTACCCTTGCATTGAACGCCTCCCTGATGTAGTCAAAAATTTATTTAATATCATACCCAAAAATTATCTCTATTATTTGGAATTATTTAAAAAATATAATCCGGATATCAAGTATTCAAAGGAATTTTTAGATGAACTTTCGCGGCTCAAAGACTGAGAGGAGAATTCCAACATGAAACGCTGCGGAATATTTCGTATTAATACAGACACTGTATATGATTATATATTGTATCTTCTTGAAAAGGTTTCGACCTATACAGATAAGCTATTCATTCTGCACAACAATGATTTAACAAACGAAGAATATCAAAAATTAGCGAATCGTTTTAACAATATCCAACAGTGTAAAGAATCAAACTTTATAAGTTGCTTACAATTTGTTATTTGCAATGAAAACAATAGTGTTAGATTGAGTGAATATGATGAATTACTTTATTTTGACGATTCTTTTTTTGGTCCATTTTTTGATTTTTCAGAAATGTTTAAAAAATTTGAAAATACAGAGATTGATTTTTGGGGAATAACGAAACACCCAACGCATAAAACTGAGAAAAAAGAAATTATCAATGCGTATATACAACCATACTTCATGATTTTAAAATCTTCGCTGATACATGGCAATGACTTTCTCAAATTTGTACAAACTTATAAAGAGGATAAAGATATAAGAGATGAAGCTTTTACCAATTACTTCGAAAATAAAGGGTATAAGTGGGATGTATATGTACCATCATCAGAATATGAAGCTCGCGATATTGCCGATAATTACGATATATTAAAATATTCAGCGTTTAACATAATAAAAAAACATAAATGCCCAGTACTTTCAAAATCATTATTTGAAGATGATAAAATACAAGAACTTCATTTTAACATGGGCGACCAGTTTCAAAAAGCGTTTGATTACATCAAAGAATATACAGATTATAATACCGACTATATTATTACGTATATGTTGAAGAACTGTAACATATCAAAAATGCGTCAAAAATTGAACCTTAATTATATTGTTGATTCCAAAAGTTTAAAAAAACATTCAGTAAAAATGTATAAAACAGCAGCTGTTTTCGCCCATGTTTACTATAAAGATTTGATTGACGATTGTTTTGAGTATTTATCTCAAGTGCCTGCTGAAATTGATATCTATTTAAGTGTATGTGATGAGAATGCCAAAATATATGCCGAAAGCAAATTCGGTGATTTAGGCAGGAAGAATTATAAGGTAATGATTGCGGGCAAGCGTGGGCGTGATTTAGGCGCGCTGCTCGTAGCGTTTAGACCGTTTATAAAAAATTATGAGTACATTTGTTTCGTGCACGATAAGAAGACTGCAGGCGGAAAAGGCTGTACCTCAATAGGCAACACATTTTTCAGCATGTGTTGGGATAATCTTTTAGATAGTACCGGTTATATTGATAATGTTCTTGATCTGTTTTTTGAAAATGATTTGCTAGGTTTTCTTGCGCCGCCAATTCCGCATCACTCTTTTTATATTAAGAATATTGGTAATACATGGACAGTTTGTTATCCAAAAACAGAGGAACTGGCAAAAAAACTTGAATTAGACGTCGAATTTTCGCCGGATATACAACCATTTGCAGTATCAACTTGTTTTTGGTGCAAGACAAAAGCACTCAATAAATTATTTAATTATGAATTTTTATTTGAAGATTTCCCTGAGGAACCGCTGCCATTGGACGGTACCTTATCTCATGCTTTGGAAAGAATTTTTATATACGTTGCTCAACACCACGGTTATTACTCTGCGACAGCTTTGAATCGTAAGTATGCTGCTTGTAGTCTTATGAATTTTGAATCTCTCTTAGCAAAAATAATTAAAAATTCGATAACATCATTCGGAGCACAGGATATTACCGATATATTTTCGGGGTTTAATTATAGCCGCCGAATATCTTTATTGAAATTTATACTTAAAAATGAAAGCGTATGTATTTATGGCCAAGGTGTCAACGGGAAAAATATGGCTGAATTTTTAGAAGCCCAAGGATTAGATTTTAAATATTTTTTAGTGTCAGATTCGCTTGGTATAGAAAGAAAATACGGAAAACGTGAAGCGTATTATCTCTCAGAAAAACTTGATGAGAAAAACAGTGTCGGCGTTATTGTTGCTGTTGACAAGAGGTTTTGCGATGATGTGGAAAACAATTTGTTGAATGCTGGGTGGGATAATTATTTTATCGCTACTTGAAAAAAGGTTAATTAAAATGGTTATATTAAAAAACGCCTATTACGCGCAATTCCTGGCAGAAACAAAGAGCAAACGTATTATTTGTTTTGGTACAGGAATTTTGTTCACTGAATTTATAAAATACAGCCAAGAAAGAATTGCACTTTTAGAAAAAATAGATTACATTTTAGATAATAACCCTGCGAAAAAAGATGCTGCTATAGACCTAAGTCCCAAATTAAACTTAAATAAAATATCCATTACAACTGTTGAAGATTTAATGCAAAAAAAAGTTGTGTTAAGCGAGTATGTAATAATTTTGACAGTGTTTAATGAAAATATACAAAGCATTATTTCTCAATTAGATAACATTCCGCAATTTGATAATGTATCTTGTTATCTTGGAATATCTGCTTTATTATGGGGGCGCGAACCATCTATTGTTCCGCTTGGGACAAAATCATATTTACCAAAATGTAAAAATGAATATAATATACCTAAAGTTATACATTACTGCTGGTTTGGCTGTAATAAAATGACAGAAATTGAAAAAGAGTGTATTGAAAGTTGGAAAAAGCATTGTCCCGATTATGAAATCAAATTATGGAATGAAGAGAATTATGATATTTCTGATAAACCGTTATACGTGAGACAAGCGTACGAAGCTAAGAAATACGCTTTTGTAAGTGATTACGCAAGGCTTGATATTATTTATAAACATGGCGGATTTTATCTTGATGCGGATGTTTTTTTATTAAAAAATCTTGATGATTTTATAAACTACAAGGCAGTTTTTGCTTATTCAACTTGCTGCGAAATAGCAACGGGATTAGGTTTCGGCAGTGTTGCAGATAATAAAATTATAAAAGAGCATCTTGATATTTATGAGCGTATCTTATTTGTAAATGGCGGTGAATTAAATTTAACTCCCTGCCCTTTATATTCAACCGATTATTTCAGTAACAAAGGTATTGATATAAACAATAGGTTGCATCTTAATTACGATACTTTATATTTGCCGAGCGACTTTCTTTGCCCGATCATGTCAATGCCGGGTGAAGATGGAATATGGAGTTTATCACTTTTTGCGCTTACAGAAAATTCTTACGCTATTCATTTATGTACATATTCATGGATGGAAAAAGATGATCTATATAAGACTTTTTGTGAAGCAAAAATAAAATTGGGCGAAATTAACAAACGCCTTTTATCCGACTGGCAAAAGTGTACAAAAAATGCCTAAACAAGCGGAGCAGTACCATTATTTTTCGCGGATTAATAAGCTAAATGTATATTATAATTGATCATTAAGTATCGTTCAATCGAAAATCACAGATAGCCTGCCTATTAAACGGCAAACAAGGGTAGTATTTACCTATGAATAATCTATATAAAAAAGAGAATGAAACGTTAGAATTCAAAAAGTCGTTTAGCGATGAGGTTATCGAGTCTCTTACGGCTTTTGCG
>WQYB01000096.1 GCA_009781475.1 Treponema sp. | reverse complement strand
TCTTCATTCTCCTTTACAGTCTCTTGGACTAAAAAAATTGTCGAGCTACAGCCTTTCCCTATCTGTCTCCAGATAGTTTACTCTAATCTACCGTCCCAGTTAACTTTTTATCATTCCTCCTTTTTCTTATTATACCATATTAATATGCTTCCATTTGTCTTTGTATAGCGAATATAGTGGAAACACTATTTGAAACATTGTTTTAATTATACCGAATTCGATATAATTAAACTCTATGAAACTAGCTATAATCGGAAGCAGAACAATAGAAAATCTCAACCTAGATGAATACATAAAAGAAAAACCGGATGTAGTTATCAGTGGGGGTGCCAAAGGAGTTGATACAATTGCCTGGAAATGGGCATTGGAAAATCACATCGAAATTATTGTTCACAGACCAGATTACAACCTACATGGAAAATGGGCTGCATTAAAACGAAATGACATCATTATAAACGAAGCTGATAAAATTATTGCTTTTTGGAATGGTAAAAGCACAGGAACAAAATATGTCATTGAAAAAGCAAAAAAGTTAAATAAACATGTAGAAATCATTTTTATTGATTAACTGTTATGTTTATCCAACAATAAGGAAATATGTCTGACCAAGAGCTATTATCTCTTTGCGAAGATCGCTATTTTTAACGATTGTTTTGTACGAATCCACTTAAACTATTAGATATCTACGACTGCTCACTTTCACTTCCCCAACTCAGCAATATAATCTGTTACAAGGCTTTCTGCTTTTTCAAAATCACTGTGAAGCACATATTCTTTTATATCATTTAATACTGCTCTTGTTTTTTCAGAACAAATGTTAATTTCGGCAATTTTATCCAAAGCGCCTTTTCTGTTGTAGTCTGCGCATATATTCTTTATAACTGATAATCTATCAAGCAAATCTTCAGTATCATTTGCATTATTAACGGTTTGTTTGGATTCTGTTTTTTTAAGTAATAAACGCAGATCATTAATAAAGCCGGAAGTTGCTTCCTTTATATATTTAATGTCACGATCTCGTCCTGCTTTTTCCAGTTTGTGGGCTATTTCGGATAACTGTAAATCATTAATTGCTCCAAGTGTGCTTTTCATACCGTGAACACAAATGGTATATTTGTGCAGGGATTCCTCATTTTCAAAATCAGATTTTAAAAGAAATTCATCCAATAAAGCTACAGCTTTACGCGCATCTCTGACAAACGATTCCAGCAGCATGGAATCCATATTAGCCTGCATATCATTGTTAATATTAATATCAGCATTAAAATACTGCTTTCGTGCAGCTTCAATTACTTCCAGCGGCTGCTTGTCACGTATATGTTTAATCAATATGGAATCTAAATGATATACATCTAGTGGTTTAGAAATAAAATCATCAAAACCATTTTCAAGGAAAATATCCGCCTGCCCTGCAACTGCGTTAGCTGTCAATGCGATTATGGGTTTAGTATATCCAAAACCGCGAAGAATTTGTGTTGCCTCTATACCGTCCATTTCCGGCATCATATGATCCATAAAAATTATATCATATTCTTTTCCGACTTTTACTTTTTTTACTGCTTCCTGCCCGTTAATTGCTGTTTCAATTTGTAATTTATAAAAATTCATAAGTTTTACGGCAACAAATAAATTAGTTTCCGTATCATCAACTATTAATACACTGCCGTACGGCATTGGTTCACGTTTAATCCTTGCTTTTTCCCTGTGCCCAATATAACTAATACGGAAATTCTGCAGGTTTTCTGCGGTTTCAGCGCCTAATATATCTGAACCTTCCGAAGCTTGCGGCAGCCATATGGTTACGGTTGTACCCTTGTTAAGTTCACTTTCCACACGAACCTCGCCATTCATAAGATTTACCAGCCGGTGTAAAATAGATAAACCTAATCCTGTGCCTTCGATTGAGCGTTTTGAATTTTCACTAAAACGTGAATATTCATCAAATAACCGTTTTAATTGCTCCTGTGTCATTCCATGCCCGGTATCCTTTACAGATAACACAAGACGGTATGTTGGATCAGTCTCATACTTAACGGTCATTGTCACCTTACCGGCATCGGTATACTTAAAAGCATTAGAAAGTATGTTATTTAATATTTGTTTAATTCGCAGTTCATCGCCTATGAGATTTGCAGAGATAGTTTCATCAATATTTAGTTCAAATTTAATTGGCCTGTTACCAATCCTCATCATATTCAAATGAACGGCGTCATTAATCATACTGGCGACTTTATACGGCGCTATTATGATATCTAACTTACCCGCTTCTATCTTGGAAAAATCCAATATGTCGTTGATAATACCAAGAAGCATTTCGCTGGAAGCGTAAATTTTTTCTAATCCGTCAGTCACTTCGTCAGACAGCGTTTCATTTTGCATTAATATATCGGTAACGCCCATTATGGCATTCATAGGCGTTCGGATTTCGTGGCTCATGTTTGCTAAAAACGATGATTTTGATTTACTGGCAGCTTCAGCTGTCTTAGCGGCATTTTCGGCTTTCTCGGCAGCAATCTCGGCAACTTTTGTTGCGGTTTCGGCTGCTGCTGCCGCGTATTCCAGATCCCGCTGCAAGTTAATAATTTTAATTTGCTGACTAACCCTTAGCATAACAACTTCGGAGCTGAATGGTTTGCGAATATAATCAACGGCTCCCAAAGCAAGACCTTCGCTCTCATTTCCTTCTTCGCTCAGTGATGTAATGAAAATGACAGGAATATGTTTTGTGTTATCAGATTTTTTCAATTCGGCAAGAACTTCAAAGCCGTTCATGTCAGGCATGATTACATCAAGCAATATAAGATCTATTAAAGATTCATTCGCTTTTTCCAGTGCAGATTCTCCATCACTAACTGCATATACAATATAATCAGACATTAATATGCTGTTTAGTTCCATCAAGTTAGAGGCATCGTCATCTACAATTAATATACTATTCATTTTTCCTTCCCGTTAACCTAGTTTTTTCTTTAACTCTTTAAGAGTTTCCGCTGCGAGCTTGAACTTGAAACCTTCAATTTGCAAGATGAGTTCTTCTGTGCCGGAAATCATACGAAGTTTACCAATGTATGTCAGGCTCTTCGTATTGCCGATTTTTAATAAAGGTTCTAATTCATCCAACAATAATTTTGCCGCTTGTGCATCCAGCCGTTCTTCTATCTCAGCAGCAGGTGTTATTTTATTAACTAAAGATTTAAATTCCGCCATTACCGCATTTAATTCTTTTTCCAGGACCTTCATTTTTTCAGATGCAGCATCGTTTATATTGTTTTTAAACTGGTTTTCTACATCTTCGGCTGCTTTTTGCAATTCTGTTTTTTTCAACTGTCCTGCATTGCCTCGTAATGTATGAGCCAGTCTGTGCGCCAGCTTTATATCGTTTGAACTTATGGCATCTTTTATTTCACTAATTTTATTACTATTGTTGTTTACAAAATTTATTATCAGTTTTTGCTGCAGCTCATTTTCTATCTTTGCGTGTTGGGCTTTGTTTTCTGTTTTCCAGGCTTTGGGTGTAAAGAATTTCATCAAACAGAGCCACAATTCTTGTGATGTAAATGGCTTGCCAAGATATTCAACCATGCCTATTGCTTTATATAATTCACGATCTTGTAACATAATATTCGCTGTCAATGCCACTATGGGGATGTCTGTTTTAAGCTCTATAATTTTCGCTGCCGCTTCCAGGCCATCCATTACCGGCATGTGCATATCCATAAAAATAAGATCAAACTGCTTTTGCGCCTTTTCAACGCGCTCTTTAACTAAATCTACGCCGATTTTGCCGTTTTCAGCTATCACAGTTTTAAATCCTACTTTGTTTAGATGTTCACAAATGAGCTGCTGATTAAATGTATTATCTTCGCACAGAAGAATTTCACCCTCAAAAGCCGGCTTTTTTAATTCATTTAATACGATTCTGGTTTCAAGCTGTTCATCTATTCCTTTATCAACCGTATCAAAAGTAAGTTCAAAACTAAACTTGCTTCCGACTCCGGGTGTACTTTCTATCATAAGCTTCCCGCCCATCATCTGTATCAGGTAATTTGTGATGGGAAGCCCTAAACCTGTACCGCCATATTTGCGTGTAGTTCCGGCTTCTGCCTGCATAAACGGATGGAGTATTTTGTTTATCTGTTCAGGTGTCATACCAATCCCTGAGTCTTTTACTTCAAAAGTCATGGTAACAGTATTTTCGCTTGTTTCTTTTACTGCCGTGTATAATTTAATAATACCCGAGCTTGTAAATTTCACGGCATTAGACAGAAGGTTGGTAAGCACCTGGCGTAATCTGACCGGATCTCCCAGAGGTCTTTTGCCAAGGGAAGGTTCCGCGTAAAAATGCAGCGTTAGCCCTTTTTCTTCGGCATCTGCGCTGATCAAAGAACGGCAGGCGATAAATAATTCATGCATATCAAAAGGAATGTTTTCTAATTCTAATTTACCCGATTCGATTTTTGATATATCCAGAATATTGTTTATTATGTGCAATAGCCATTTTGAATTTTCAAGAATATTGCTAATATAACCCCTGGTTTTATCCGGGATATTTTCATCTAACGCTAATTCAGAAAATCCGATTATGCTGTTCATCGGCGTGCGTATTTCATGGCTCATACTCGCTAAAAAGTCGCTTTTTGCTTTATTTGATTCTGTTGCAATTTCTGATTTGCGCATTTCATCAATTAATTTGTTATGTTCTCTTAAATCTCTTACATAACATGCTAATGTATAATCATTCTGATAATCTGCGCGGATAAGGGTAACCTCGCATGGAAGCGGGTCTCCATTTTTGTCCAGATGCATCCAGTCGAATTTGCGGTATCCTTCCGCAAAAGCGCCGTCTATCAGTTCTTTTGCCATTTCTGACGATAATCTTCCGTTAGGTTGATACTCCGGGGTAAACCTGCCGCTCCAAGTTTCGATATATTCCTGCTTGTGTGACAATCCAAATAAGTTCACCACTTCCTGATTGCAATCGATTATTTCATAATCTCTGTTCCAGATACTTATGCACATGGGCGTGGAATCTATCATAATTTTAGTGCGTTCTTCAGCTTCGCGCATAACTTCCATATCGTGCATAATACAATTCATAGGTATATTAACCTTAAACGCTAAGCGTCTTGCCATACCAAGGCAGCTATCCGAGCCGCAGGCACCGCAGTCTACGGTTTGTTTTTCGCGCGTCATTTTATTTAACAATGCAAACGCAGCTTGTATTTTTTCTTCGGTTATTTTAGTCAATTTTGTATCAATCGGACGATACGTTCTTATAAAATGCGAAAGCTCAAAGGAGGCATCATATTCTTTGTATAAGGCTTTATAAAAACCGGCATCAAACTTTTGTGTTACCGTGTTTCTGCGGTCATTCATCGCAGTTTCAATTTTAAGTATATTTTGCTGGTGCGAGCAGCCGGTTCCTACATTGCATCCGTCAATGCAATTTAACAGATCATACACATCCGGCAGAAATTCAACAGGCGTATCGGCGTAAGTATTTAATTTTTTATATACTGAAGGCCCTTCCGCTTTATACACGCTGATTTTTCTTCCCATTATCAAATCTATGTTTTCTTTTAATCCGCCAGGCACAGGGAACAAAGAACCCAAAGCGCCGCTAAGATCAAAATCTGTTTCTTCTGCGGGAAGTTCTATTTTGTTTTCTTTTAAGTATTCAAGTAATTTTTGAAAAGTAATATTATAATGAGGATTTCCAACTGATTCATATTCATTGGCTTTTGCTACACAAGGCGAAAATACTGCAATTTGTCCTTCTGTTTTTAAATAGTTTTTCAAATAAATTGCGGTACAGGCAATCGGGCTGTGTACAGGCGACAGGTATTTCAGTAAATCGTGCCGGTACATTTCGCAGTATGAAACGATTGCAGGGCATGATTGATTAATAATCTTTGCGCGGGAAACTTCGTTGCATAAGGCCGCATCTGACTGTTGTATATGTTTTATTGTTGCCCATATGCAAATATCGGCTCCAAACGATACGTCATATATTTTTCCAATGCCGTTTTTTTTGAGATAAGTAAAAAGCCTTTTATATTCAGGAATGTTTATTTGAACCGAAGGCGCCGCAATGAGAGTTATGGGAATGCCCGCTTTTAAATCGTTAAAGAATCGTTCGGTATCATCGGCAAAAGATCTTGCGTCATGTTTGCAGGCGTAAACGCAGATGCCGCAGACAATACATTGGGTGCGATCTACCTTGACTTTTATATTCTCATTTTCGTCAAGGTATGTGACATTTGCAGTCTCCATCGGACAATTTCTTACGCATCTGCTGCATCCTGTGCAAATATCAAGATTTGTCTTTACTAAGTCTCTCATTTTCCTTCCCGTTAACCTAGTTTTTTCTTTAACTCTTCAAGAGTTTCTATTGCGGGTTTGAATTTAAAACCTTCTATTTGCCGGATGAGTTCTTCGGTGCCTGGAATCGAACGAAGAGCGCCGGTATATGTCAGACACTTTGTATTGCCTGCTTTTAATACAGGTTCCAGTTCATCCAGCAGCAATTTAGCAGCAGCATTATCCAACGACTCAATTGCAGCTGCCGGAACTATTTTTTGAACAATAGGTTCAAATTCTGCTATCGCTATGTTCAACTCTTTTTCAAGAGCCGCCATCTGTTCAGAGGTAACATTGTTTATATTATCCTTAAGACGGTTTTCTACATCTTCGGCTGCTTTTTGTAAAGTTGTTTTTTTCAATTGCCCGGCATTGCCCCGTAAAGTATGAGCCAGTCTGTGCGCCAGCTTTATATCGTTTAAACTAATGGCTTCTTTTATTTCATTAAATTTATTCCGGTTGCTGCTTACAAAATTTATTATCAGTTTTTGATGCAGTTCATTTTCAAGCTTTGCATATTGGTTTTTATCTTCTGCTTTCCAGTCTATAGGCGTAAAGAATTTTGTCAAACAATGCCATAACTCCTGTGATGTAAACGGTTTGCCGACATAATCAACCATACCTATTTTTTTATATAATTCACGATCTTGTGACATGACATTCGCTGTCAATGCCACTATGGGGACACCTGTGCCAAGCTCCTGTATTTTAGCTGTTGCTTCCAGCCCGTCCATTACAGGCATATGCATATCCATAAAAATAATATCAAATTGTTTTTCGCCTTTTTCCTTTCGCTCCTTTACTAATTCCAAACCAACTTTGCCGTTTTCCGCCATTACTGCTTTAAGACCAACCCTTGCCAGATGTTCACTCATGACCTGTTGATTCATTGCATTATCTTCGCATACCAGTACCTCGCCTTCAAAAGTGGGCTTGTCAAGGTTGCCCTGTATAATTCTTGTTTCGGGCAGGACGGCGTTATCCGAACTAATCAAATCAAAAACCAGTTCAAAACTAAATTTGCTGCCAACTCCGGGCGTACTTTCTACAGCAAGTTTACCGCCCATCATTTCCACCAAATAACTTGTAATAGCAAGCCCAAGACCTGTACCGCCGTATTTGCGTGTTGTACCTGATTCTGCCTGTATAAATGGATTGAATATTTTTTCTATCTGTTCAGGAGTCATGCCAATCCCTGAATCTTTCACCTCAAAATATATGGTAATACTGTCTTCGTTAACCTTTTTTTTAATAGCCTGAACTTTAATAATACCGGAACTGGTAAACTTTTCTGCGTTAGACAAAAGATTTGTAAGCACTTGACGTATTCTTATTGGATCGCCCAATGGTATTTTACCGACAGAAGGCTCGGCGTAAAAATGAAGGATAAGTCCCTTGTCATTGGTTTTTGGTAAAATCATTGTACGGCATGCAGTAAATATATCAGGCAGACTAAAGGGAATTTTTTCCAGTTCCAATTTGCCCGATTCAATTTTTGATATATCCAAAATATCGTTGATAATATGAAGAAGCCATTTTGAATTTTCAAGGATATGGGTAAGATAATCTTTTGTTTTTTGTGTTATATCATCACCAAGCGCTAATTCGGAGAATCCCACTATGCTGTTCATTGGTGTCCTTATCTCATGGCTCATGTTTGCTAAAAACGATGATTTTGCCTTGTTCGCTATCTCTGCATCTTCCCGTGCTTTTTCTGCATATGTATAACTTTCTGCCAAATCATGTGTCTTCTTATCCACAAGAGCTTCAAGTTGTTTACCTGTAAGGCGGCTTCTGACAAACAAAATAACAAGAAGAAGAATAACACACATTAGCAGCAAGGATGACCCTACTAATAACGGACGCTGCGCCTCGGCAACTTTTGCACGATAATCGAAAGTATTGCGCATCCATTGATTGGAAATTCCTTCAGTATCAATTGCGTTAAGCGCTTTATCAATGATGGAACGCAAAACAACTTCCTCTTTATTAAATCCAAATCTGGTACTTATACTTTGATTAAATACATAGTTTACTTTATATCCGGAAAGTTCCTGATAATGCGTCAGGAACATAATTCTCCTCTCTGTTGTCATAACCATGTCTACTTCGCCGTTGCGCATAGCATTAAATGTTTCTTCGATGCCGTTATATTCAACAGTATTTTCATGTCCGGGAAACCATTGCTTAAACATTGCAGTATAGGCAGTATCTCTTGTCAGCCCGACTTTTGCGTGAAGGATTTCATTTGTTGTAATACTTGGAAAATTCAGTCTGGAAATTAGCGCATAATTATCATTCTGTATTGATGTTTCTGTCCACATAAAATGTTCTTCGCGCGCTCTTGTCCAAATCATGTCTGATACAAAGTAAACTTCTTTATTCCTGAGCATTTCCTGTATAGCCGACCATTCTGTGTGCTGATTATTTTTAAGCTCAAATGTTAAGCCTGTCATTACTTCGATCTCATCCAACAGATCGAAAAATATTCCCTGCCATTCCTGCTCGCGATTGTTAAAAAAACTTACAGGGTAGTTACTGTAAATTGCTCCAACCGGTATAATTGGGTTGTTTCCTATATATTCACGTTCTTCTTCTGTAAGCCGGTTACGCAGCTTGAACCCCTGATACTCCTTATGCCCCTGGTTATACAGCATTGTCAGATAACGGCGGGCGCCATTGTCCAAAGCTTTTTGAACAATGGAAATAACAGGCTCTAAAGCGGGGTTTTGTGTCGTAAGTGAAACCGGACTGTAAATCAGAGGAAAGTATTCTTTAGCAACTACGTCTCCGAACTTATCAAAAGAAACTTCCGTGGTATCTACATTAAAAAAAGCATCGGCTTCTCCGCTTTTAAGAAGTACGTAAGCTTCATCGGTATTTCTGACTAACAGAACTTCATAAGCGCCGCTTTCAAGCGAAGATGTTACATCGTTGATCGTAGTGGTGCCCGCTATAAAGGCATACCGTAATGGACGTGTTTGCGCTATGATTTCCAAAGGCAAGCTATCCAAAATCGTAAAAGACCGCACTGTCTGCGTGGCAATGGCGGTTGTCATAAAATATGTTTTTAACCGTTCTTCTGTTGCTGTCATTGCTCCTGTAAAATCAACTTCATAATTCGCAAGTTTTGCCAGGAATTCACTCCATTCAACAAATTCGAGGCGAAACGGAATGTCGAATAACTCGGTCAGCCATTCGCAAAACAAGGCGGAGAACCCTCTTATCTCGCCATTACTGTTATAAAAAGCCACAGTGGACGGCAGTACACCAAAGACAAAACTGCCGTGTTTTTCTCTTAACGCGCTAATAGCCGCTATTTCCTGTTCTGTCACACCGGGAATATCCTTATAAGAGGTGGTTTTAGCAGGATCAAATATTTGAGTTCCTGCGGGCTTTCCGCAGCTTATAAACAAAATTGTTATAATCAAGACCAGCCATTTTCTAACAAACATCATTTTCCTTCCCGTTAACCTAGTTTTTTCTTTAACTCAGCAAGAGTTTCCATCGCAGGTTTGAACTTAAAGCCTTCTATCTGCTGAATGAGTTCTTCACTGCCGGAAATCGAACGAAGT
>WQYB01000095.1 GCA_009781475.1 Treponema sp. | reverse complement strand
TGATTTGTGTGTTCTAACGCCGGTTAAGGATGAGGGGAGACGTCTTACAGAAACCTCAATAGACTTACGGGTAAGATTATATGATGTTCAGGAGACCGCGTTAGATTTACTTACTTATAACCAAGATGATTTTTGGGTACAGGCGGCTCAACCGCGTTCATTTCCGCATCATATTGTGGAACAGGGAGTAGTATTATATGGGTAATGATATTTTCGTTATCCGTCAAATGTAAAATTAACAAAATCGGATATGGAACAAGCCCTTAAATACGCATCCCAAATATTGGAGTTTACAACGTCAAAGTTAAAAGAATTGAAGTACGAATATGTGCCGGAACAAGCCAAAGAATAAAGACTTTACTTACCACTCGCAATAACCTTTAATTTTTCAGCATAATCAATTAAAAGTTCATTGACAAATTTCATTGATTTAATGAGGTCATAATATTTTTCGTATTGCATTTGAACTTGCTGGGGCGAAAGATTTTCATTCTCTTGCTTACTTAAAGACTCACTATACCATTTTCTAAATTTAGCTTGATATTCTGTTAAGTGAGGTCTTAAACCTTTGTTTAAAATATCTGTGAGTAATAGGATTAAATCATTTGAAGTCTCATTGTTTAATAGCAGTTCCCCGGAAAGAGTTTTCAATTCTTCTCTTGTCGTATGAAACAATGTGTACCAAGAATTATATACCTCTACTATCACATCATGCTCTTCATCTATTGGCAATGCGGCTTTTCTTGTAATAAGTTCTACATAAATTCTATGAGCGATTTCGATGTTTTGATAATTCCTTACTATTTTGTATTCAATTTCACCGCCACCGGCACTGTATTTGAGAGTTACAGGTACAATTTCTGTATGTATTTTTCCTTTTTTGGTAAATTTTTTAATCAAATAGCGAATGCCAAAAAACAAAATAATGCCGGTAATGGCAATAGATATCCAATAATTCAGAGCAAGGGAAAAAACACCTTGCTCCGGATTGAATTTCAGGTATATAATGTCAAACTTGTTCATTGCCAGCGATCACCAGATCTATTATTTGAAAATGATGGATAAGAATTATCAGGTATTATTATGTTTCTATTTGAAAAAGCTTCATGTATCCAAGACTGAACCGTTTTAGGGTTTGTATCCCATTTATAAAGCTTCGCAAAACCACATTTAACATTATCATATAATCGTGGTGGGATTGTATACGGATAAAGTTTACTATTATAAGTAGGCAGTAAGATTCCCAACAATCCAGAACGAGAGCTATTTTTTGTATCTCTAATACTTGACGCTATTTCCCAATCAATATGTTTTCGCTGCCACGTCAGGGTACCGATTAGAACAACCGTGACCGTCGAATCACTCAAGTATTCATCTCTGATTTTTTGACGTACCGTTTCTGTTTTGAGGTTGGAATCAATATCTCCTATTTGTACTGATTTTGAGATCATAATATCATGATAATCTGCAAAAACTTTTTCAAATTGATCGCGATAAAGTTGGTCGTTAGCGTGATGATAACTCACAAATACCTTATGTTTTTGAGTACTCATAGCGTATCCTCCTCTGCGAGATGGTTTTTTAATGGCAGTCAGTATTTTAGGCATGTACATCCACACCTCATTGTGGATTTTACATTATTTTTGAGATGTTTCGTCAAGCTTTTCGTATAATTCTAATTTTTTTTGCAAAGAATCGGATAACTTCAAAAGGGTAGTATAACTCACTTTTAAACTGTCAGCATCTTTTTTAAATTGAATATTTTCGTCTGCATAAGTTCTTTTTTCTTTATCAAACTTTGAATAACCGTTATCTTTTCCAAACAGATAAGCCCCGCCAATTATTGTTAATATTAACCCTATTAATGGAAAAATGCACCAGCGACTTGCTTTATTAGTAACTTCTCCCTCTCGTTTAGGTTTAATGCCTAACTTATCTTCTACTTTTTTAATTAATTTTTGTGTTTCAAGGATAACTTCTTTATGTTTAGCAATTTCAGCAGTACTGCCAATACCAAAAGCGGCCTTTTTTTCATCAGGGACATTTTTGATAAGAGGAGTTGATTCATAATATCCACTACTTTTCAGTTTCATTAAAATTTGGTTATACTCTTTAACATAGTGTTCATAGGCATCGTATTTTTTCTCCGACTCGTCTTTTTTACTATTTTCCTCTAAAATTTTAAGCTCATCCAATATTGTTTTTAAAAAAGATTTCATAACATTTTACCTTAATCTTTTATTTGTGATGATTTGAGAGCAGCGTTATGTAAACTTTACGTAACAAAAACATCTGTACAGGCTTGGTTACAATAATCATAGAACATAGGATGAATAACTATTTCTTCATCATCATGAATAGATTTTGTTATTGATTTTGATGGAAAATGATAATAAAATTTACAAATATACCGTTTTCGGTTGTATCTACTATTTGAAACAATGTACTTCTGCTCTGCTTCAACAGCAGCATCATCGTCCAATGGATACAGAATACCCCAAAAACCAATATTATATAATTGATCAAGCCAGTCTTCAATAGATGTTACTACTACTACACGTGATAGATCATTAAAAATTTTGGTTATATGAGAACGAAAATCTTGATACGATATTTTATTCTGAACATTCCTAAATCTTTTTAAAAAATCATCTAAATAAGGATAATTTATAGCATATTCCTTGATGAAAAAGTCAACATTATCCATCGTTTTATCATGTACAATCTTCCTAAAAGTTGCGTCATTCAACTCTTTTGTGCGAGCTTCTTTTTCCAGTTCAACAAGAATAGCTAATACTTGTCGTGGTCTATACAGGGTATGCCTTAAAATATAATCCAATGAATTTTCTTGAATGTTGTAACGTTCGTTTTTAATCATCGCAGGAAATAAATTGTTCCATGTTTCATCAAAATTTTTTTCTATAGAAGAAAATATTCTCTTGTTTAGAATATCAGCTATACTTTCTCTTTTCCAAATAATCCCAACCTGTACACCAGCAATTTTATCAGCATCTTTTAGCCCGTTTGAAACAAACCGATCGTGTGGTATAAAACAATAGATGCGAATATAATCTCTGTATATCTCGCTAATTGTAATTTTGTACACAGCAGTAATTAAAGCATCAAATACCAACTGTAAATTCTCTTGTGCTGAAGAAACGCTTGTTTCTAATGTATCAAATTTATCAAATGTTATAATGATTTTCTTTTTTAAATATTTTAAGTAATCTTGGAACTTTTTTTCGACGGATATAAAATTGTTGTTAGGCAAAGGATGTTTAGTCGTCTCACAATGACTCCGAGAAACACTATTATCCAACAAAGTCCTTGCTGCTTCTATAATTCGCTCCATTAATGTTTCTGAGTCATTAACATTTAAAATACCGATTTTTTGTAGATACTTATAAACAGTATCCCTATTCTCATTAGGGGATGAATCTGGCATCTCAGAGTTTATTGCAACTTGCATAGCGTATATTTTTATAACAGATTCCCAATATTTTGCGAATTGACTTAAACGCCCACTTAAATTAGAACGTAATAAGAGATTTACATCATCAATAATTGACATAAATACAATATCATCAAATGCAATTTGAATTACTAAATCATTTTCTTTTTTATGTTTCGTTACTAAATTTCTTCTAAAAGCAGATTTCCCAGACCCTTTTTCTCCTGTAATTATAGATTTTTTGCGAGTGATCATATCTTTATAAAACTCACATTCAACAAAATGCCTTGAAAACTCTTCGTCATTTTGATTTTCAGAATCAATGGGTTCCCACTGAATAGGTGGCCGATTTTTCATGCTATACTACCTCTTCGATAAAGAAAATATGTTTTGATTTAGGGTAAATCTATTGTAGCTTTTACAATTGAGGATGTTAATTCACTACCATCCTCGCCGTCAGTATTCTTTGATGTTTTCATAAGGTGGGGGAGAGGCCGCAGTTACGTTTACTTGATCAAACACATCGCAAGTTTACATGGCGGATATTATGCGTCACGCAAACCATTGATTCTAAACAAGTTATATTTTAATATAATATATGTCATCTTGTATAAAAAGTCTTCAAAAAAATTTTTCATTTTAAAACAAGTTGTTTATATTCTCTCTTTCAAAATATACAAGCCCATGTGCTCTTCGTCTTTTGCACGCAAATTATGGCGTTCATGGATTAATGCACTTAAACGACCTGATATTCTGTTGTTGGTTAAACATCTCAGTAAGAACACTGTTGTCTATAGCTCGCACTATTGTTTCTAGCCATTCACCTTTCAAATAGGTTTTTACAAGTCCTGTTTCGAAACCATTTATGTTTTTATTTTGTTTTGCGATTTCAAATATTTTGTCAAATAAGATACCAGACCTTTTAATGTTCATATTATCGGAATCAAGTTCAATGATTATCTTTTTTGGTGTAGTAAAATTGTCTTTTGATAATTCCATTAACACAAGAATAGGACTGTATGGATATTCGATGTCAAATTGATTTTTGAATTCGGTTATAAATCTGTGGAATGCCTCACGGCTAAAATAATATTTTTCCCCTTGTTTATTGCGAAAGTGAATTGGTTTACAGATGTCCTTGCCGTAATGCTCGTATGGCACATAACCTGGGATAAAAAAATCAATGTATTTGTCAGAGTTTTTATCGAAAATATCCAAATAATTGACTATGTAGTCTCTCGCTAGTCCTTGATTGTAATCAGCAATAAGAACGCCAAAGGTAATAGGAGTGTCTATATTGTCATAACGCTCTAAAACATCATAGTAAAATCGATCATAATCGCCTGTGGGAAACATCTATACCTCTCCTTAGTGTTAAGAGTAATGGCATTGTAGTTAACATATGATAAACTAAAATTTATTTTTTTTACGAGAGATTTTTCTACGTATCTCCAGTTTTGCGTCTGCAATTGCGCCGTTTTCGTTTTCTCCGTTACCAACAAAATAATTTAAATTTTTAATTAAGTCCTTTTGAAAAATTTCATACGTTGGTGATACAAGTTCTATTTTCCTGATATAACTGAGATTCAATAGTCTATCTTGTAATTTACCAATTTCTTCTTCCCATTTTTCATAATTTTTTTCTGGAGAAACCTGATTTTTTTCAGATTTGAAAAAATCAATCATATTATTTGAAATTTCTTCCAATAGTTCTTCGTACTTATGATCAAGTGGTGATTTTTGTTGTTTACTATCAAGTTTCTTCCAATATCCCTTATTAATATCTAATGTTCGTTTAAATTCATCGCAATAAATCCGCAAATTTGAATAGAATCCATATACTGCTTCAAAATGACGTTCACGATACAAATCAATTAATTTGATCAATTTTTTTGAACCAGCAATTATTAGAATTATTGAACACAAGGATAAAAGGCCACTAAAAAATATATTGAGAATTTCAATTACGTCTTTAACATTATGTTCCATTAGTATTTCCTTTCTTTCAAAGTATATCCAATAAAATCGTATTAACTTAATTCCATATATTTTTTATAATCTTTTTCTAATTGACTAAGCCTTGCTTCATAATTTTCTCTAATCCTATCTAAAAATCCAATTAAACCGTTCTTATCTTTAATTTTAGAATCACTATATTTTGAATTAAAGTATTTCGATAATTTTTTAATATAGACAATATGTCGGGTTAAAATTCTTTTAGGATGTACCATTCCTCGATCATCGGGTGCATCTTTGTAAAGCCATGGTGGAGAATAGAATCCATCATTTTTTGCTAAAAATTCAGTTTCTGTTTCCAAATGATTAGCAATACAAGGTAGCTTACCATTTATTTCATCATCTTTAAGTGTAACCGCAGTGATATTATTTATAATTAATTTTAATTCCTTAATAGTTTCTGCCATGAAAATAGCAGGATAGTCTTTTGCGTATCTGCAAGTAAAATATTCAAATTCTGCCATAAACCAGACGTATAGCTTTCCTGCATAAGTTATCTTCATTGTAACATGAGAAAAATCAACAGGTAAATTTTTATTATTGTTTTTATATTCTTCCCAATTATTTTTTATAAAATCAAATAAGTCATCTTGTCCAAAAACATTTCCACCAGGGACTTCAATGTATATTAGGCTTGTCCAAGAAGTAGTATCTGCATTTGTAGAGTTCATTATAAACAATGCTTGGGCTAAATAACGAATATCATCTTCATCAATATTACTATAAGAAATATCTTTTATACTAGGTTTCAATAGAATTTGTTCAATAAGTGAATTAGTATTAATGAATTCATTACTACTTAGAGAGTGATTATGAAGATAGGTTAATACTCTACGGGTATAAAAGTGCGGTTGTTTTTTTAGCTGCTCAAAAATTGCTTCTGCACCATCGCGGGAAGTGTTTACATGCTCTAAAAGCAACCTAATAAAAAACAGTCGAACTATATGCTTATAATTCCAAAATGCTTCGCTGTCTCTTTCTTCTTTATTAGCTTCTGAAATTCTTTTCCAGTGTTTATTAAAAACCTCTGTTTCCTTTATTTTATTACTAAATAAATCTATTGTGTTTTTTACAATATTACGGTGATGATGATTATAAAATTCATGTATAAAACCACTAAGGCACCATTTTGACTTTGATTTATCTGAAACAATATTGCGATATGCTGTCAAAATTTCTTTAACATCTTCTTCTGGAATATTCGACCAATTTTCAACATCATCAATATCAATATTAAAAAAATATCTTAACTTCTTTTTAAAAATAGATTCGGCGTTAAAATATGGTGTAATGTCAATATTTGCGTATTGGTGTTCCTCAACATGAATTGATTTTTTAATTTCTTGAAAAAATCCATCTGTTGTATCACGCATAGTCAACAAAACACCTGAGGCAGGAGAGGTTTCTGGTGTTTTAGGAAGAGTATTAAGCATACTTTTAATATAGTTGCTAGAGTCTTTTAATGCCGACAGAACGGACTTAAAAATCATAGAAACATCTGACATGAGAATATTTAATTTTCTACGATCATCATTATCAATAATTGCATGCTCAATATTGTCTATAAACAATAAAAATTGACTACCTTTATATTCATCTGTTTTAGATAAACAATAATATAACACAAATAAAATAAAGAGCAGTTTATTGATGTTATTTAGTATATCTTTTTGTTTTTCCTTACTCATCTCGAAAGAGCCGGAAAAAGTATCTTCAAAAATTTTTTCAAAATACTCTTGCAATGATAAAACAAGATTTTCGGCATCATTTATAACCGCATCAGATTCTGTATTGATGACATTATTAAATTTAAGTAAAATTTTAAAAAAATCTTCAAAATTTCTTTTAAATTCAACAACTGTGTTGTTAGGATTATCAAAATATTCGTTATAAACCATGCAAATATCTCTTACACGATGAATCATCTTATTTGCATATCCTTTTGTAAAGTTTCCGGTAAACTCTTTATGTAGAGTTGAACCAATCTCTTTGATTAAAATTAACATATAAGAAAGAATTCCTGAAGATTTATAAATGTTCTTCGGAAATTGCCTGTTGATAAATAATGTACACTCTGTAATATTAGTTTCGAAATCATGTCTTTTACAAATGAAGTTGTTAGTTTTTTGAGATATTAGTTTATTAGCTAAAGTTGTTTTGCCAGAGCCTGCTGTACCGGTAAAAGTAAATAGTCGTCGTTCCATCCAATTATCTCTTAAAAAATAACTCTTAAATTTTTCATAATCCCCTTTCATTTTCGAATATTCTTTTTCAGTCTTATATGTTCTAAAATAGCAAGAGATTGAGTCATCATCGTCATCTTTTAATTTACCTTGTTGTTTTATATATTCTTCATCTAAAAAACAGGGCACTGTATAACCACCGTTCTCATCATTCAAAAAATGAATTATTTGATCATCGTTATCTAATATTTTTAACTCATCAGAAGCAACTTGTAAATAGTTATCCCGCCCCCACCTTGTAATAGGATTTGCTAATACTGCATTAGATATTTTTTTTAATGTTAAATTATTATGAGGCACGACAGTATTCCTTTCTTGTAAAATCGTCATTAGGTACCTTTGAGAATTTAATACTGAAGATTACTCTGCTTAAAGCAGTAATGGTAATAGGGAATGGCACTTATTTTTTAATTTTTACTTTTTTATGATACGTCTCATAATATTTTAACATATTACCAAACGCAGTGAATGGTGGTGCAAATTTTTCTTTATAACTTTTAACAAATAGGCCGATATCTTCATGATATTTATCTGAAAAATCCTGTTGATTGATTTTCTTTTTAAAAAACGCATCACAAGCATTTTCGTAAGCATTTAAAATTGATTCAATAGCTGCATTGTCACTTTTCTCAATAATAAGTTTTGTTTCAGGTGTATCGGCAACGATAGTAGCGATTTGCATTGCATTTGAATGATAGAATGTTCTTGCCGTTTTAATATCAACATCAATATTATTTAAATTTGTCTCCTTAGAATTTTTACTATTTTGTATAGCAGTAATTATATAAAAGCCAATAGCTACAATAATAGAAACAACCCCTAAATATAATGCAACCCAGTCAATATTTGATTTTTCAAGAAGTTCTAACCTTCTAAAAATCTCTGTAGTAATAATTTCTTCCATATTTTTTCCTTTATTATTTATATTTTTTCCCGATAGCATTTATTAGCTCAATGAGATCATCTGAACTATGTGATTCATGCGAATAATGTTTTGTTCTGAATTGCAGCATGGTGTCTTGTGGCTGCGTAATTATTATGTCTTTTATTTCGTCAATAATTTCCAGTTTATCGGCGTTTGACAATGGTGTTTGTGATTTAGAATAAACCAATTTATCAATCTTAATTTGGACATTTTTTACAGTACCCGCGCTTGCCCCATGCTGTCTCAGCAGTAAGGCCATACTTTGAGCGATTTCTTTTTTTGTTGACATTATATTATCCTTATTTTTTAAAGTATTGCTTTCCCCTTACTATCCCTAATACGTCACCGCGGCTGTTTAGGACAGTGGGGTCAACCGGGTTGGATTTTGAGTGCGGCGTCAAAATCGTCAATTGCTTTATCGTAGTTGCCTTTACTGCGGTGCGCGTTACCGCGGCTGTTCAAAACCCTGTCGCTTTGGGGTCTTACTTCAAGCACTGTACTAAAATCGGCAATGGCCCTGTCATGCTCGCCTTTACTCTCATACACGTCACCGCGGTTAAGTATGGCTTCATAAAAATTAGGGTTAATTTTGAGCGCGGTGTTAAAGTATTTGATGGCCTTTGAATAGTCACTGTTTAGAGCCTGCGCGAGACCGCGTTCTAAAAGATCAGAGGCAAACGCTTTTTCTTGATGCGGTTTTACTTTTGCAACCCACCAAGTGCCTTCTTTTTCGAGAATCGAAGCCTCAAAGGTTTTAGACGGCGGGATTTTGATTCGTAATTTGGGAAACGATTTACACGATACTCACTTCTTCATATTCGTTTCTGTCTCAACAACCTCTGCCTGCATCTGTTCTTCAAGCACAGTTATAGCGCCTGCAATGCGAAGTGCGGTCTGTTGAAGATGCGTGATTTCGGATTGATGCTGCAATATGGCATCGTTTGCTTTTTGAAGTTCGACTTTTAATTCGTTGATTCGGTTTTCTACCCAACTACTCATAATACCTCTGCTTGTTATTGTGAATTCGGGATTATACGTGGTATTTTACTGTGGTACCCATGCCAATACAGTAATCGTTTTACCAATGAGATCAGAGTTAAAGTCTGATATTTTTACAAACCCGTTTTGATCAACGGAAAATGTTACATTTTTGTTTGCCGGCACTTCTACCTCTCCAATTTTGAGATTTTTGACCTCAATACGCTGAGCCAATACGCGGCCTATGGTCATTGTTGCTCTTTCCTGATCATGTTCATTCACATCATTATCAAGCACAGCGGCCCTTTTTCTTCTGCCATTCTCCTCTGGGCTTGCATAGACTACGTCAGCAGTCAAGGTTGCTGCTTTTAAGGGTGGGTTTTCACCATGTCTGGAGGCATATATATCGTCTAAATTTGTCATA
>WQYB01000094.1 GCA_009781475.1 Treponema sp. | reverse complement strand
TAGCCCGCTTAACTTTTTTAAGCAATCTTCTTCATCAAAAAAGCCTTTCTGTTTCATTCTTTAAGCGTATAACGTTTTATTAATTTATGCTATAGTTTCTTGAGTTTTTAGAGGTTCCCATATGTAAATATGATGACTGGAGAAGAAACTCCGCCTGGAGAAGGAGATGCCTGGCAAACTTTAATACAGGATAATACAGTTTTAATACCGACAAAAATTGGTGATTTAAGGTGACTGACACCTCAGGACCCGCCTTCCAACTCTCAACATCCTTCCTTGCTTACAAATAAAAAAAGCGATGCTCCGTAAACGGAACACCGCTTTTTTTTATAGCAAGGACAGGACTCGCCTTACAGTCCTCGGCTCCTGCCTCGGACTTCCAGGCCGTCTTTTTTGCTAAAAACGCGTCCGTGCATTTTTACCCTGCGAAGCCTTTCGGCTTCTTCGGGTCGCAAAAAAGTTTCGAGTCCTTCCTTGCTTACAAATAAAAAAAGCGATGCTCCGTAAACGGAACACCGCTTTTTTTTATAGCAAGGACAGGACTCGAACCTGTGACCTCCGGGTTATGAGCATGGCTTTTTTTGCACTACTGAAACTCATTGCGTATTATCTGGGGTTATTAAAACATAGTTGGATAATTCTTGGCAAGGTATTTGAGTGATTGAGAGGTACGGAAGCTTACCGAAGGTTTTCTGGTTCTGCAATTCTATATGTTATTTTATGTGTCGTTTTTGGGGGTGGATTTTTGGTAAAGAATGTGAAATTTCATACAGCAATATTATTTGAAAAGTCGAACATCAAATGATAGATAATTTTTGAAACGCCGTCTATCTTATGTATTGAATAATAGGAAAACTTAAAATCTGTTACAATTGTTTTATGTGCAAATGCTTCTTCTGTGCTGACATGAGCAAAAAAATGTTGATTTAGTAATGTCCTAATATCTAAAATGTTCTGATGAATGTCCATCTCTTCAACTACAAACCCTATCATTCCGGCTGTATTACCATACATAGAATATTTTTCAGAAGCAAAACGAGCAATACCATCATTAATATATTTTGCATTTAGCCCTGTTGTACCTGTTGTATTTTTATTATCCAATCTCTTACACTCAATTATATAATATGCTTTCGTGTCAATAAATGTTGATTGTCGAGAAATTATTTTAATATCAACTCGTCCTGTTTTTTCAGGTGCTTCTGGTTCAAATATGTAATCAATAATTCCCAATTTTTTTCTTACTTGATTATTATTTAAATAATCATCACCAACAATTTTATTTCTTATTTCATTTTCATCATTAGGCAGAACAACCTTACAAGTAATTATTAATTTGTAACAATTAATTATCCCTATAAGAATATTTTCAAATTCATGATTATAAAAAACTGAACTATGATCAAAAACAGATGCGTTCATATTTTTACCTTATCTCTTCCTGCTTGTAATATAGCATCAGCAAATTCATAAACATCTAAATACCCAACCGCTTTATGCCAAAGGCGTTTTTCATTAGGTTTGAAAATATAGAAATAATCCTTTTGGAATCCTCTTATGTCTTTTTGTATAAATAGTTTATCAGTTATTTTTTTTGAACTTAATTCTCCAATGAAATTTATGATTCCAGATTCATCATTTTGCTTATTTTCATAAATAATATTCTGTGTATATTCTTTTGCTGGAATTATCTTAAAAAACATACCGATAATTTGCTGCGTATACCATATTTCAACAATAAATTGTTTGTCAACTGAAATAAAACTTGATTTAAAACGTTCAATAAAAATGGTGGCATAATCATTGAGCATTATATCGTCTAATTGAATAGGTTGAAAATGTTTTTCATAATTTTCATGTTGCATTTGGATAGGAATTATTATATTTTTTGTATAATCAAGTAAACACATTTCTTCTTCCGTGACAGAAAAAGCATTGTATATTAAATTATTTAATTCGTTGTATTTTTCTTCAACCTTTGGTTGAATATCAGAGTCCTCAAGTACTGTTTTGTATTTTTGAGATAATAATTCCTCAATGTTTTTAACTGTGTGTGAAATATTACTCTCTGAAAAAAAAGGAAAATCTAATGTTTCTTTATCGTGAGATTCTTCTCGCTCTATACAAGAAGAGCTAAAAGTCATTAAATTGTAATAAGAAAACAATGAAGAATTTAATAATCCAGCTATTTGCCTAAGTATGTCTATTTCACCTTTCGTTTTACTTTTTATTCCTGTAAGGGAACTTCTATAAACAGAATCTTTATAACAAACAGCAGATACAGATTTTAATTCATTTGTAACTCCTCCTGTAATTAATAACATTGGTGCTTTAAACAATTTTTTATTTCTTTGTCTATGTACAATATTATACTGCCATGTTTTATGATTATCTGGATTAATCCAAAATTGACGTATATCTTTTTTTGTGTCAATATATTGTCTTCCAATTAAATATGAAACATCATTTTCATCTCCACCACCAACCATTATTCCTTGCCCAACAATAAAATTACCACTATCATTAATATATTTTTTTATTGTTGGATAGTCATTTTTTAACCGCTTAATAAAGTTAAAATCCAGATATGAACCATAAACCAATATTTTCCACACCCAATCATGTTCTTTTACCCTGTTTTGTTGTACAGTTTTAATATCATGATGATTTATTGAAAATATTTTGAACATAGAAAAAAAACGGCTTGGTTTTAACGTAATAAATTCTATAATATTTTTATCAGTGTTTTGCCCATTAGCATAATTGAAAAATAAAACACAAGCAGGTGCTATAGCTTTATCATTAGATTTATCAAAAACTTCATGTCTTACAGGAGCTAATTCAAATACACGTTCAATCAAATAATTATGCAAAAAATACTTTCTGAAGTCTTTGCTCTGTAAGTTGTATAATGTCTTGCTTGTTACTATCAAAGCACATTTTGTTTTTACATTTGAGAAATCTTTAGTGCGTAATAAAAAAGCTTGTGCAATTTCTTTGTTTCCAATAAAAACAACCGGTTCTCCTTTTATCTTTTCTTCTTTTTTTCTTTCCTTAATGTAATTAACATACAAGGGGGATTTCTTTTCATTTTTCCCACGCATCCAAGGTGGATTTCCTATAATAAAAGCAAAATCTTTTTCATAAAGTTTATCGTTAAAATCCGTTTCTTTATCAAAAAAATCAGCACAAAAGAAGTTTGTACCCAAAAGCTCGGGAAATTTAAACGTTTTTATTTCAGGTGGATTCAAATAATCCAATAAAGTCAGATAAATTGAAAAAATAGCAACTTGTACAGCACTGGCATCTTTATCAATTCCAAAAATATTTTTTATAGCAATGTCTTTTATATCCTCTTTAAATTTTTCTTTATTATTTTCATATATTTGTTTATTTTGTTTTTTATATCGCTCTATCAATTTTCTTAATGTTTCTACAAGAAAAACACCCGATCCACAGGCAGGGTCAAGCACCTTACAATTTATATCTTTTATTTTTGAAAGATATTTTTCTACTGTTTCTGATAAAATATAATCAACCAAAAATAAAGGTGTATAATGAACCCCGTCATCATCTTTTTTATTTTTTTTCTTATCTTCTTTTTGTTCTTCTTCTTTCTTTTCAATTCCCAGAAAAGATTCATAAACATTACTTATAAATTCTATTGGAATTACAGAAAAATCATATAAATCAAACAATGATAATTGTCCTGTTCCCATATCCTTGCTCTGCAATAATCCAATAAGAATATTATATGCATCATTTGGTATGATGCTATATTCATCTTCATTTATAGTAAATAAATCACCGTTAAAACCGATCTTTTTATCAGCCAAATAATAAAAAAACTTTTGTGTTTTTTTTGGATTTTGTAGCAATACACAAAAATCATCATTAGTCCATATTTTAGATTGTTTATCAAAATTTAAAATCACTTTTCTATCAATCAAATATCTAACAAATATTATTTTTCCTAACAAAGCATTGGTTGTTTTTGCGTAAAGCTTTTTGGTTTTTTCACTTTTTGTTTTTGGAAATTTACTAAGTATAAACTCCCTAGCATCTTTTATATTAGTTAATAATCTGTAATCAACTCTATTTCTATAAGTTAATTCATCTTTATATATCTCCCAAGTTTTTCCTGTAACTAATTTAAAATAAGTAAAATCATCTAACTTTTCATGATTTCCTATTTTAACTAAAAATCCTTTATCCGCTCCCTTTTCATTAACGCTAAATCCATTAAATATTTCAATATTACCTCTTTCAATAATTATTATAATTGGTGCTTCATTAAAATTCCAAATTTGTTTATGTAATTTTTTTTTGTCTGTCGGGTCATTATAAAATAAAATCATTGGCTTATTATCAAGGCAGAAAAAAGCATCAGGGGAGGTTTGTTCCAAAAAACGACTTATTCTATTTGAGAGTCGAACTTTTTCTTTCCATTTTTTATTGGAAAGACGAATTAATGCATCATCAGCAAGATTCAATTTAGTGAAAATATTTTGTAGTGTATCCTTACTTACCATTCTCCCCCCAAATCTCACCTCTAAACCAATTTTATAGAAGGAAAAGCCCCTTGACAAGTCATAAAAAGTATAGAATTTTCCAGTATATTTGGTCAAAAAACCACCAAGTATCACAATTTTACTGTTTTGTACTCTATAAATTAAACAAATAGTCGTATTACCTATCATTCTCCACACCCCACCGCACCATGTTAAAAACCAGTTCGTCTAGTTCTCTAATTAGATGACTGGATTCAGTCGTTTTATATGTCTTCTCCCTCGCCCGATTTGCCGCCCTGATACGCTCAAGATTCTTGTCAGTCAAAGCCCCGGACTCTTTTAAGACCTTGAGAAAATGTAAATATTCCTTCGGAAAAGTTTGTCGGTACTGTTCAGCAATTAGCTCATCAAAAACCTTAGGAGTAACTTTTTCCTTGGTTTCAATGTTATACTGCCAGCCAAATTTCGGTATCGCTTGATACGCTTCAATAAAGAGATTTTGCAACATCTGGTAAATATCAAAATCTAACAAATCATAAGCAGTTAAATCTCTTTTGAACTTAGCCTTTATCCCTCGCCTTCTAACAATCTTATACTCAAGACGCAGGATATTTACACCATTGAACATGGCAGGAATAGACTGCTTTTTCTTTCGCTGAACTTCCAGTATTTTATTATACATAGAAAATTGATAAGCCCCTGTTGGCGTTAAATACGTCACTGTCTCAACGCCTGTCGTTGTAGCATATTCACATCGGGTATACCTTGCAGGATAACCAAATAATTTCAAATATTCCGCTGGTTGTTCTTTAGTAATAATACTCATTCCGCATTCAATCATTTTTATAATAGCCGATTCAAAACTGATACCTGCTTCATTTTCCAGTTTTTTTATCGCTTCCTTAACCTGTTGAAATGTTAATTCCACAATATTTTCACCTTTGAAAAATTTTGCAAGGGAACCATGAATAATGATACTATCAGGAGAAATATAAACACCCATATTTTTTATGTGCCCTGAATACGTGCGAGTATCTTTCCACCACCTATCTTTTAATCGGTCGATTATCTCATCATTTCCATAACGTGGTATTTTTAGACAGATATTGTCTATCATTTTTATTTCCATTATGTTTATCCCCCATTGTGTGGGGGTTCGATTCTCTTGTTACAACAGATGATATTCAATCTGTACTCTCATCAAAGAAAAATATATCAAGATAACCCCAACTCTGAGTAAATACCAATTTGAGGCGATAGTTGTTCCATTTGACAGTTGCTTGCTGTTTTAAATCTTGAATAAAACCAAAAAGCCGTACTCTCGATATCTCTTGATTTGGGTTTTCTTTCTTTTTTGCAGCAATGGCATCTTCATTTATCGTATAGAATGACCACTCCAAATTGACTCCATCATCTTTGAAATCATAATCAAGAAGAATATGCTTCCTTCTCACAGCAAATGGTGTTTTTGGTGTTTCACCTAAAAATAAAGGTATTTCTTTTCCTTCACTGTATGTAACATAATAAGTACCCAAATCATCACTGGTTCTGTGTAAACGTACAAAAAAAACTGCTTTCGTTGTATTAATCATTGTTGTCATGAATTATCTCCTTTTGTTTAATGGTCTCAGTTGTCTCGTGTGAGACCGCCACTACATTTCCTTCGTGGATTTTTAATGCCACGGAAACAAGTCCAAAACGAACCTTTGTTGAATTTTCTTTAATCCTCTCCGAAATTTCTTTAATACGTTTTTCGTCAATCATTTTTTCCTCCCTGTGTTTGTTTAATATGTTCATTGGCGGAAAGCCAAGCCTCTAATGTCGTTTTACGATAAAATACTCTACGCCCAATCCGTACGACTGGTAATCGCATTTTGTCAAGAGAAGTTAGACAAACTCTAATTAACGAGGCAGCTTCTTTTCTGGTAAGAACCTCTGGGGTTTGGTTTGAATGATTCATATAATTTTCTCCAAAAATAATTTTTCATGAAAATATTTTTTCATGTTATCTTAATTTTAGAGAAATCTATTGAAATACGAAATTCACGAATGAGTGATAAACCAGATTATTTTATTTACCTTTAGGTAGATCATTTTTTAATAAATTAACTAATTCATCGTAACCATTAGCACTCTTTATTTTTGCATTTCTATAACTACTTTTTAATCCCTTTTTATTAAATAAGGATTCTATTTCTGCCCATCGAATATTTTCATCTTTATCAACTTGATTACCAAAATATTCTGCTAATAATTTATCTGATTTATTCCACGTTAAGCCATTTTCTGTTTCAAAAAAATATTCGTTGTCTTTCATTATTAAATAATCATTTTCAAATTTTGGATAAAGGTAAAGTACCACAGCCAAGACTGTTTTTTCCAAAAGTTCTCCCTTTACTCTAAGTTCATGCTTTAGGAGTTTTTCTGCATATTTTTTTCTCTGTTGATCAATTTTCCTAAATTGCTTTATACAGTCTGGCATTTCATCGCCATTTATATGTTTTTTATCTAGCTCTTTTCTTGAGATACCATTATCTTTTGCTATTTGAGCCTCAATTTCGGCTTCTGAAACTATATAACCCATTGCATAGCCGAGTAACTCCAGTGCTTCCTGTTTATCCATAAACCAACTATACGACATCACAGCCTGTTTTCCAACACCCTTTCCGAGCCACGGGAAAGTATTTCTAACGCACTCGAAGCCCCTCTGCCATATTCGGATAGGTCTGCGATTATTAAATTAAAGAAAAACCCCTTCCTGAGCGTCCTGAGGAGAGTTTAATACAATTCAGGAAAAGCCATTTTAAAATCCTCGAAGATGTTTTCCAAATCGGTGAATCCACTTGCTGTGTCGTTTTCATCTTTCGGAAGTCTTGTTCCTGTGACTACTTCTTCGCCATCATGCAGTTTTATTTTTGTAGGATTAAAGCCATTAGGTTTCCAAATGTTATCTGGTATTAAATCTGCATTCAATGAAACAAGATACAATTCGCAATAGTCCGAGGCAAGGTAAATATTTGAAATGGCTTTTGTTTTTGAAAATGCGGAGACAGTTTTTACTTGAACGAGTACGACCCCATTAGGAGCCAGTCCGAATGGATATTTAATATCCCACCCTTTCTGTGAATGATTACCAAACTCCAGATTTGGGTGTCCTTGCCGCTTTAAATACTCGTAAATGAAGGATTCCCCGATTATGCCTGTTTTTTAGTCTCCAATTTCTGGAACAAAATCAAAGTCCGGGGCTTTTTGTATTTCTTCAAACTCTTTATATACTTCTGCGTATTTTTTAACCACATCAATAAACCTGTTGAAGTTACCCATGATTTCTCCATGAAGGTCATATTGATTTCCCCGAATGGGCTATGACCTAATAGAGAAATTATACATCTCTAATAGAAAATATCAAGAGGCTATAATCTTGTAAACATATTAGCCAATAGAATAAAGCCCCAGTAACCTTCTGATTGTTTTGCAAAGGAATCCGCTGTCTCCGCAAGAAGACTTGAAAGGACATCAATCACCACCGCATGAACAGAATCATCATTTGTTTGATTAACTAAATCTCGTACATTTCTAAGGACTTCAGGACTTACTAATGACGCATTCTCTGTCACATAGAAAAAGAAAGCCCTTACCACACGAGGTTCCATGTTGTTTATAGTTTGAATAAAAGTAGAGCGCATTAAATCTCTACTTGCTTCATCTCCGCTGGTCTGTGCATATATCGGCTGTAATAATCCGAAAAGCGACAATGATAAAATTAAGAATACTTTTCTCATCTTCATACCTCCACTATTTTATCTTACTCCCCTACAGAGAATTATAACACTCTCCAATGGGTATTTGTCAATTTATCTAATAATTGGATTACTTATTCTCTATAAGGGAATTGTTATGAAAGAACAGGAAATAAGAGCCATTTTAGGCAGAAACATCAAGCGGCATCGCCATAGCCGAAATCTCTCTCAAGCTGATTTAGCCGAAAAATTGGATATTTCGGACAATTTCCTATGTAATATCGAAAATGGTAACCGTTGGATTTCACCTCAAACTCTGGTTAAACTTGCTACTACACTGAATATCGAGCCTTATGAACTATTCAAGCCTACCGAAGCCATACCGCCTGATGTTTCAACAATTCTAAATAAATCGTTTGATGAGGCAATAGAAGCGGTCACTCAAACGCTAAAAGAAGTCCGTGACTATTACCTCCCCAAAACAAAAACTAAACGTAAAAACTAATTTCCTATTATGCTCCTATCCTAAGCAACGTACCTGTAGTTTCAGGCAACAATCCGCCGAAAGTTTCAATCTTGGCTTGCTGTATTCGCACTCTATCCCCTGCTATCATGTGTCCTGAATAGTGATTGAGCATACCCAATGTTTTATGTCCAGTTTCTTTTTGTAACAGTTTTTCGTTTATTTGCTCCCTCATATACGATGTAAAGTAATGCCGCCAGCCATGGAAAATGTAATCTTTCGTTGTTTTCTCATTCATTCCGATTGATACCAATGCCTCACGTAGACCGTCAATAAACAGACTTGCTTCCATAGGTTTGTCAGAATTTTTCTCTGCCCAGAAAATAAAACTGTCCATATTTTGTTCGTGGGGGTTAGTCGAGGCTAATGCCAATAAGTCTTGAATAAGCCCCGGAAATGGGACTTCAACTGTTCGGCTTTCATTGGTTTTCGTAGTTTTTAGTTTATCGTGCCTGTTCCATGAATGCCTTATGTAGAGACAGTCTTTCCCCAAGTCCTGAACCATCAAACCTTGTATTTCACCTGCCCTCATGCCTGTAACCATTGCCAGCATATTTGCAAGTTTAGCCCTTTCATCTTTCCATTGGATTTTGAAGATTGCCGCCGCCAGTTCCGGAGTTAGGATATTGCGTTCTGCCGCCTTACCAGCAAACCATGTGATTCCCTGTGTGATGTCTCTTTCAATCATTTCTTTGTTGAAAGCCCATGACAGCGGAATAGTACCTGCCTGAATAATGTTGTTCTTTCGCTTCGCCGACTGCGGAATACGCTCGCCGTTTTTCTCTGGTAGGGTTTCAAAATACTCGATAAATGATTCGATGTCTTGTCTGGTTAATTCGCCTAACAGTTTCCCTGTAAAATAAGAAACCCAGTATTTTTTAACCGCTCCCAACTGCTCATGGCAATACCGTCGATGAATACCGTGGTTCTTCCGCAATTTCTCTCTTACATACGGTGAATTGTCATAATCCCAAAAATTGAGAATGAACTGTGCAAAGTTTACATCTTGTTTGGTGTTGGTGATGACCGCTGATTTCAACAAACCTCTGCGTTTCAATTCATTGACAATGGATTCGGCATCGGCTTTGTCGGCTTCCTTTGCTAAGTCCCTCAAGGTGTACTCTTTGAGATTTACTACTTTGTCCTTGATTGGGACACCGTTCTTATACCACTCATAGGCAACTTTGATTGCGGCTGTTTCATCAGTTTGTCGTGTGCTAATTGGTGGTAAATAGGTTCCTGTTTGCTCATTCTTGAATGCAACC
>WQYB01000093.1 GCA_009781475.1 Treponema sp. | reverse complement strand
TATGGATATTCACATGCCTGTAATGGACGGATTGGAAGCTTCGTCAAAAATAACAGAGCTGGGAATTAAAACGCCTATTGTTGCTTTAACCGCAAATATTATGTCCAATGACATGGAGATATACAAGCAGCGGGGAATGTATGATACTCTCGGTAAGCCGTTTACTTCGCAGGAATTGTGGAGCTGTTTATTAACTTATATTCCCGCAAAAAATTATTCTGTTGTAAATGAACAGCGCGAAAACACAGCAAATGAAAAATTGCAAAACCAATTAATAATTCAATTTGTTAAAAATAATAAAAACAAATATGAAGAAATTATTAACGCTATTAGTGATAGTGATATAAAACTGGCGCACAGACTGGCTCATACTTTACGCGGTAATGCCGGACAATTGAAAAAAACAGAATTACAAAAAGCAGCCGCAGATGTAGAAAAACAGCTTAAAGACAATATAAGCGATGCAGCTTCAGAAAAAATGAAACTTTTAGAAAAAGAATTGAATGCAGTATTAGCGGAGCTTGAACCTTTAGTTAATGAGATACCGCCTGCTCAGACAGGAGAGCTGTTAGATATTGCTGCGGCTAAATTACTGCTGGATGAACTGGAACCTGTATTAAAGGCAGGCAATACGAAGAGTCTGACATATATAGACAAACTTCGTTCGATTCCGGGAACCGAGGAACTTATTCAGCAAATAGAAGGTTTTAAATTCAAACCTGCGATAGAAACTCTTGCAGAGTTAAAGAAAAAACTAGGTTAACAGGAAGGAAAATGAGAGACTTAGTAAAGACAAATCTTGATGTTTGCACAGGCTGCAGCAGATGTGTAAGAAATTGTCCAATGGAGACAGCAAATGTTACATACCTCGATGAAAACGAAAATATAAAAGTCAAAGTAGATCGCACCCAATGTATTGTCTGCGGTATCTGCGTTTACGCCTGCAAACATGACGCGAGATATTTTGCCGATGATACCGAACGTTTCTTTAACGATTTAAAAGCCGGTATTCCTATAACTCTCATTGCGGCGCCTTCGGTTCAAATTAATATTCCTGAATATAAAAACCTTTTTACGTATCTTAAAAAAAATGGTGTTGGAAAAATATATGATGTATCGTTTGGCGCCGATATTTGCGTATGGGCAACAATAAAACATATAGAAAAGTCAGATAAAGCAAAAATTATTAATCAATCATGCCCTGCGATTGTTTCGTACTGCGAAATGTACCGGCATGATTTACTAGAATACCTATCGCCCATACACAGTCCGATTGCCTGTACTGCAATTTATTTAAAAAACTATTTAAAAGTAGACGGAAAAATAGCCGTACTTTCACCCTGTGTAGCAAAAGCAAACGAATATGAATCAATCGGAATACCTCATTATAATATTACTTTTAAAAAATTACTTGAATACTTAAAAGAAAATAATATAAAACTTCCCGCAGAAGAAACTGATTTTGATCTTAGCGGCGCTTTGGGTTCTTTGTTCCCTGTGCCGGGCGGATTAAAGGAAAACATTGAATTAATTACGGGAAGAAATATCAGCGTGTATAAAGCGGAAGGGCCTTCTGTATATAAAAAATTAAACACTTATGCCGATACGCTTGTTGAATTTCTGCCGGATGTATACGACCTGTTAAACTGTATCGATGGATGCAATGTAGGAACCGGCTGTTCGCACGAACAAAGTATACTTAAGATTGAAACTGCGATGAATGATCGCAGAAATGCGGTAACACAAAAGTTTGACGCTGATTTTTATAAAAAGTTATATAAAGAATATGATGATACATTTGACTTTTCGCATTTTAAAAGAACGTATCGTCCGATTGATACAGAATTAACTCAAATAACCGAAGAAAAAATACAAGCCGCGTTTACGCTGTTAAATAAAATGACGCGCGAAAAACAAACCGTAGACTGCGGCGCCTGCGGCTCGGATAGCTGCCTGGGTATGGCAAGACGGTTAGCGTTTAAAGTTAATATTCCTATGAATTGTATTATGCGCGATATGGAAGTTATGCGCGAAGCAGAAGAACGCACTAAAATTATGATAGATTCCACGCCTATGTGTGTCAGTATCTGGACCAGGGATTATGAAATAATCGATTGTAATCAAGAAGTAGTAAACTTATTTGGATTGTCAAACAAGCAGGAATATTTTGACATGTGGAGTACAAGGTTTACGCCGGAGTATCAACCTAACGGAAGATTATCGTCAGAAATGGCAAAAGAACTGATAGACGGCGCTTTTGCGGAAGGATACCGCAAATTCGAATGGACTCATCTGGACAACAATGGAGAACCGCTTCCATGCGAGGTTATACTTATCCGCGCAGATTATCAAAATGATTATACTTTAGCGTGTTATGTAAGAGATTTAAGGGAACATAACAAACTAATTGACGAAATGCGCAAATCAGAAATTGCAACAGAATCAAATAAAGCAAAAAGCGATTTTTTAGCGAGTATGAGCCATGAAATTCGCACGCCGATGAACAGCATAATCGGCTTTTCCGAACTAGCGCTTGATGATAATATCCCGAATAAAACCAGAGGTTATATTAGCAATATTCTTGAAAATTCAAAATGGCTATTGCATATAATAAATAATATTTTGGATATTTCAAAAATCGAATCGGGTAAATTAGAATTAGAAAACATTCCTTTTGATATGCACGAATTATTTACCGCCTGCCGTTCTATAATTAGCGCGGAGGCCGAAGAAAAAGGGCTTGCATTGCATTTTTACGCAGAACCTTCTCTTGGCAAAAGGCCTCTGGGAGATCCGGTCAGGTTGCGCCAAGTGCTTACAAACCTTTTATCTAACGCTGTGAAATTTACAAGCTCGGGTATTATTAAATTATACGCGGCAATTAAAGAAGCAAACGAAAATTCTATTACCATGACTTTTGAAGTAAAAGATTCTGGGATTGGAATGACACCTGAACAAATCGACCGTATTTTTGCACCGTTCGCGCAGGCGGAATCGGGCACAACACGAAAATACGGCGGCACTGGTCTTGGACTTGCAATAACAAATTATCTTGTTTCAATTATGGGTGGAAATCTCGTTGTAGCGAGTACGCCGGGAGTCGGAAGCAAATTTAGTTTTGAACTTACTTTTGATACAGTTGAAATAGAAAAAGACGAACAGCTCGAAGCCAAAATCGTATTAAAAGAATTAAAAAGACCGACTTTTGAAGGCGAAATTCTTCTGTGCGAAGACAATACTTTTAACCAACAGCTTATTTGCGAACATTTAAGCAAAGTAGGATTTAAAACTGTTGTAGCAGAAAACGGTAAAATAGGCGTAGATCTAGTTAAAGAGCGCGTTAAAAAAGCACAGAAGCAGTTTGATCTTATTTTTATGGATATGCACATGCCTGTAATGGACGGTTTGGAAGCGGCGGCGAAAATTATTGAACTTAAGACTGACATCCCCATAGTGGCATTAACAGCGAATATTATGCTGCAGGATCGCGAATTATATAAAACAATAGGCATGGTCGATTATCTTGGCAAGCCGTTTACATCGCAGGAATTGTGGCTTTGTTTAATGAAATTCTTTACACCCAAAGCATGGAAAACGGAAAATAAAGCCCAGAATGCAAAAGCCGAAGATGAACTGCGCCAGAAGTTGATAATAAATTTTGTACTCAATAATCGTAATAAGTTTAATGAAATAAAAGATGCTGTAAACACAGGCGATATAAAACTGGCGCACAGACTGGCTCATACATTACGAGGCAATGCCGGGCAGTTAAAAAAAACAGCTTTACAAAAAGCAGCCGAAGATGTAGAAACACAGTTTAAGAACGATATAAGCGATATTGAATCTAAAGAAATGAAAATTCTGGAAAAAGAATTGAATGCGGTAATGGCGGAACTTGAGCCCTTAGCTAATGAGATACCGCCTGCTCAGACAGAAGAGCTGTTGGATGATGAAGCAGCAAAATTATTGTTGGAAGAACTAGAACCTATATTAAAAACCGGCAATACGAAGTGTCTGACATATGTCGACAAACTTCGTATGATTTCCGGCAGTGAAGAACTTATTAAGCAGATAGAAAGTTTTAAGTTCAAACCCGCGGCGGAAACTCTTGAAGAGTTAAAGAAAAAACTAGGTTAACGGGAAGAAAAAATGAATAGTATATTGATTGTAGATGACGATTCCTCTAACTTGCTGGAACTAAACAGCATACTAATGACCGATTATATTGTGTATGCAGTTAGTGATGGAACATCTGCGCTTGAAAAAGCGAATGAGTCTCAAATAGATCTGATATTGCTTGATGTAATCATGCCTGACATGAGCGGCTTTGAAGTTCTTGCCGAACTGAAAAAATCTGATAACACAAAACATATTCCTGTGATTTTTATAACTTCACTCAGCGAAGAAAGAAATGAGAGCGAAGGTCTTGCTTTGGGAGCTGTTGATTATATTCGTAAACCATTCACCCCCGAAGTTGTTAAATTAAGAGTCAGTCAGCAAATTAAAATTATTAACTTGCAGCGGGATTTGGAACATGCGGCCGCCGCCGCCGATGCAGCCGCCAAGACAGCTGAAGCTGCCAATAAATCAAAATCATCGTTTTTAGCAAACATGAGTCACGAAATCCGAACGCCCATGAATGCAATAATGGGTGTCACCGATATATTAATGCAAAATGAAACTCTGGCTGACGATGTGACAGACGGATTGGAAAAAATTTATGCTTCCAGCGAAATGCTTCTTGGTATAATTAACGACATATTGGATTTCTCAAAAATAGAAGCGGGCAAACTTGATATTATATTAGCGCCGTATAAAGTCGCCAGTATGATAAATGACGCTGTTCATTTGAATATGATGAGGATTGGCAACAGGCCAATTAAATTTGAGCTAAAAATAGATGAAAATATTCCGGCAAATCTTATAGGAGATGAACTTCGAATTAAACAAATATTAAACAACATACTTTCTAATGCTTTTAAGTATACTGATGCCGGTAAGGTGACAATGACAGTTAAGTATGAGTCTGATTCAAAAAATCGTCTTGTGTTAACTGTAAAGGATACCGGGCATGGAATGACACAGGATCAATTAAAACGATTGTTTGATGAATATTCACGTTTTAGCGAAAATTCAAAACGCTCAATCGAAGGCACAGGATTAGGTTTATCTATTTTACACCGGCTGGTAAATCTTATGGATGGCGAGGTTCGTGTAGAAAGTGAACTTAACAAAGGTACAACCGTAACTATATGGCTGCCGCAGGCTTCGGAAGGTTCTGAAATTTTAGGCATTGAAACCGCAGTAAATTTACAGAGTTTTCGTACAAATTATATTGGGCACAGGGAAAGAGCAAGAATTAAACGCGAACCAATGCCGTACGGCAGTGTCTTAATAGTAGATGATACAGAAACGAATTTATTTGTTGCTGTAAAACTAATGAATTTTTATAAATTACAAATTGAAACAGCAATTAACGGGCAGGAAGCAGTAAAAAAAGTAAAAGTCGGAAAAGAATATGATATTATTTTTATGGATCATATGATGCCGGAAATGGATGGTATAGAGGCAACAAAACAAATACGTGAATGGGAAGCCAAACAAATTCATTCCATGAGTTTCGCCGAACCTCCCAGCGAAGCTTCTAGGGCAGGTGAAACTCGAAGTGATATGCGTAAGCATATCACAATTATTGCATTGACAGCTAACGCAGTTGCAGGACAGGCAGATATTTTCCTGGAAAATGGTTTTGATGATTTTATTTCTAAACCACTAGATGTACACCATTTAGATTCTATATTAATTAAACATATACGCGATAAACAATCACCTGAAGTAATCGAAGCTGCACGTAAGCAGTATTTTAATGCTGATACCGATGTTAATAATGATATGCAGACGAATATGGATTCTATGCTGTTGGAATCGTTTGTAAGAGATGCACGTAAAGCTGTGGTTTTACTGGAAGAATTTCTATTAAAATCTGATTTTGAAAATGAAGAATCCTTACGTAAATACACCGTATGTGTTCACGGAATGAAAAGTACACTTGGTGTAATAAATGATTCACGATTATCCGAATTTGCAAACAAACTGGAACAAGCAGGACGGGATCGTAACATTAGCTTAATAAAGGAAGAAACATCCTGTTTTATTAATGATTTACGTTTATTACTTAAAAAAACAGAATCCAAGCAAACTGTTAATAATGCAAATGATACCGATGATTTGCTTGATAAATTATTAGCAATAAAAGAAATATGCTCAAACTACAACAGAAAAGGCGCTTTGGATAAAATTGCCGAGATTAATAGTTGTTCCGAAAAAACAAGAGCGGTATTAAATAATATAATGGAAAATGTGCTTCACAGCGATTTTGAAAAAGCCGAAAACTTGGCAACGGAATATATTGCTGAATTGAGGAAGTAGGTTTAAGTACAGGTATACTACACAGCGACTTTTGGGAACTCTTTTAATGAGCTAAGTTTAATCTGACGAGCTTTCCAAAGATCAAGTTTTACCTGCATTGCAAGCCAGCTTTCGGCGTTGGTGCGGGTAACCTTAGCTATTCTAAGCGCCATTTGCACAGTACAAGCAGATTTTTCATTTACCAGTTCCGAGAGCGCCTTTCGCGTTATCCCCATCATTCGGGCTGCGTCTGTAACAGTTATATTTAAAGGGATTAAAACATCGTGCAGGAAAACATTTCCAGGGTGGATGGGTTTTCGTGTTTTTTGCATAGGTAGCTCCTTGAGTTTAATTATATCGAATTCGATATAATTAAAACAGCACGCACGCTATACAAATGTCAAGTAGTATGATATAATTTCAATAAGGAAAAAACATATGAGTAATATTACAAACAACGAAAACCCTGGAATAAGCACGTCTTTTTATAATGATATAAAAAGCATTATAATCGATTCAAAAAATGCCGCTATTCGCAGCGTAGATTTTCAACGTGTTCTTATGTACTGGCGGTTGGGAGAACGTATTTTTGTTGAGGAACAGCATGGCAAAGATCGAGCTGAATATGGGGAGTATCTTGTAACCAGTCTTTCAAAACAGCTTGAAATTGAGTTTGGAAGCGGTTTTGGTATACGGCAATTGGAACGATCCAGACAATTCTATCGTTTATATCCAATTACGTCCGCACTGCGGACGCAATTGAACTGGTTTCAGTACAGGTTGCTTATTAGCATAGAAGACGACTATAAACGCGAATATTACGAGCTTGAAGCCGTTAATAATGGCTGGACAGGTCGTGAGCTGGAAAGGCAAATAAATGCTGCACTTTACGAACGGTTGCTAATCAGTAACGATAAAGAAGCTGTTTTGGCAGTTGCACGAAAAGAACGTATACCAGAACACCCTGCAGAAATCATTAAAGACCCGATGATATTGGAGTTTCTAGATTTAAAACGCCATGCATCATACTACGAAAAAGATCTTGAATCTGCCCTAATTACCCACTTGCAGGATTTTTTGCTTGAAATGGGAAACGGATTTTCGTTTGTTGCAAGGCAAAAACGATTACTAGTAGAAGACGATGAGTTCTTTGCCGATTTGGTTTTCTACAACCGCCTTTTGCGTTGTTTTGTTGTTGTAGAAATCAAGATGCAAAAACTAACCCACCAGGATTTGGGTCAGCTTCAAATGTATGTTAACTATTTTGACCGCTTCGAAAAACTGCCTGATGAGACCCCGACAATTGGAATATTGTTGTGTACTGCCAAGAACGACACTTTGGTAAAAATTACTTTACCTGAGGATAATGCTAGTATTTTGACAAGCAAATATCAGCTGTATTTACCTTCTGAAGAAGCACTGTTGGGAGAAATTAAAGGTGTTTTGGAATTGGCGGAAAGTGGGGAAAAATAAAAGGGTCAAGGCTTCTTTAAGGTAACCTTTAATATTGATGATAGCCAATCGGTTGCTAATCGGTTGCTAATCGGTCGCCAATCGGCTGCCAATCGGCTGTTACAGCCGATTGAATGCAAGCGATAAACGAGCGATAGAAAAAATTAGTGATAAAAGATAAACTTACTATATTCTAGAAACAAAAGGAGAAACCAATGAACATTACCGTAAGAAAACCGACCGATGATGAAAAACTCGAAATGAGTAAACAATCTGTGTGGGGATGTGAAATATCAGAATTTGACTGGCATTACGACAGTGAGGAAATATGTCTACTTATCGAAGGAGAAGTAGTAGTTTCCTATGAAGGCGGCAGTATTTCCTTTGGAGCAGGAGATTATGTAGTGTTCCCAAAAGGTTTATCCTGTGTTTGGAAAGTAATAAAACCTGTTAAGAAGTATTATATTTTTAAGTAGAAAACAGCATAGAATGAAAATCTTACAAATCACCAAAAACAAAGAACAATACATGGATTTATTACTCATTGCTGATGAACAGGAAAACATGATACAAAAATATCTAAACAGAGGAGATTTATTTGCGCTGTATGATGATGATTTAAAAACTGTCGCTGTAGTTACAATAGAAAATAACGACACATACGAGATAAAGAACATCGCTACTTATGAAAAATATCGAGGTAAAGGATATGGCGGTAGTATGATTAAATATATAATCCAGCATTATAAAAACCAGTGTAAGGTATTAATTGTTGGTACTGGAGAAAATGAAAAAATATTATCATTTTATAAAAACTTGGGGTTTACATATTCTCATACGATTAAGGATTTCTTTATTGATAATTATGACCATGAGATGTTTGAGGATGGAGTACAGCTTAAGGATATGATTTATTTGAAGATGGGGGTGTAGGAGGGTTTTCTGGGTGAATGGGTTTAATTATACTGAATTCGGTAGGATTAAAAAAGGCTCAGAATTATGGGGTACGCTCCAATCGCGTCCTCGCCATAATCCTAAGCCTTATTTTCATTATATAAGTAAAAAATAATGGAGTCAATGCATATTTACAAATAGAATTATAACGTTTATTTCAATATTTAAGTTGTATGCTCAAAAGCACCTTTTCTTCGATGAAGCTCCAGATTTTAGTGGAGAACCTGTAGTGGTTGAGGAGCCACAGAGGGTTTACCAGTTTAAGAAAATAGCTTAATTTTTCATTTTCTTGACTTAATTAATAAAAAAAGGAGGGCGTACCCTCCTTTTCCCACGCTTTACAGCGTCATTTTGTGACACACCCTTACGGGGGTCTTGTTAACATACCGACCTTTTTTCTTAATAAACTGTAAAATCATTGTATAATATGATATAATGCTTGTCAATACGTATATTTAAAAAGGAGCTTTATATGTGGCGACTGGCACTTGATCTAGGGACTAATTCAATTGGCTGGGCAGCTTTAAGGCTAACAGATACCAAAACACCTCAAGTTAATGACATTCTTGATATGGGTGTACGTATCTTTACCGATGGTCGAGAGGCTAAAACAGGAACACCTCTTAATGAAGCACGACGCAACGCACGGCAAATGCGGCGGCAGCGGGATAGAAAAATACGTCGCAAAAAGGCTATGCTTAATTTTCTTATTAATAATAAATTAATGCCAAGTGAATGCGAAGAAAGACATGAAGTTGCTTTGTTAGATCCATACACACTTCGATCTGCTGCATTAGAACGTAAACTTAAACCTTTTGAACTTGGTAGGATTTTGATGCAGTTTTCTGTGCGCCGAGGTTTTAAATCTGGACGCAAAGGGCAACAAACAGAAGACAATGCAGAAAGAGAAGGGATGCTAGGTGGTATCAAATCTCTTGAAACTGAATTAAATGGACTTACTCTTGGACAATGGCTTTGCAAACAGAGGGAAGTAGGTAATTCTGTTCGTTTCAAAGCAATAATAGAAAAAACCAAAATTATTTATTCTTTTTATCCTTCTAGAGAAATGTATGAATTTGAATTCGCAGCAATCAGGAAAAAGCAAGAAGCATATTATAAAGAATTAAACTGGGATAGGCTTCATTGGTTAATTTTCTTTCAACGTCCGCTTAAGCGACCTGAACGGGGACGGTGTCAGTTTTACACCGATGAAGATAGGGGTTATAAGACTTTCCCTTCAGCACATCGTTTT
>WQYB01000092.1 GCA_009781475.1 Treponema sp. | reverse complement strand
TCAACTAAATCAGGACGCAGATGCATAATTGCCGCTGTTTCCGAAAGACCTGCATGATAACCTAAATCATTTGTTTTTGTTAAATCAAAAATATTTTTTTTCTGTTCATCATTTAATTGAGGAACAAAATATGAATACGCGTTATATGCTCTATTCAATCTTGGCATTTCCTGTAAAAAGAATGGCAGAAAATGACCGTTTCCTCCGTGACTAGAACAAATGATTATTTTACTAAAGCCGTTACGATGAATTTCATCGCACATTTCCAAAAGCGCGTCCATGATAAGACGATGAGAAGGCGCGATACATCCAGGATAATGTTTTGCTTCGGCTATTTGCCCAAGAAAATAATATGGAAAAACAACAGCGCTTTCCATTTCGGCAGCTTTTTTACAAACCGCCTGCCCTATATACATATCAGTACCTAACGGCAAATGGTTGCCATGTTTTTCCAAAACTCCGATTGGCAGAACACAAACACCGCCGCTTTTTTCGATGCCGTCTTTAAAATTTTTCGCCGTCAATTCTTCCCATAACATATTATTACTCCGTTTTTTATTATTTATTTTCGTTTAAGGGCTTCGTCGATATTCCATTTGATATGATCACGCAAATCTTTTTTACTGTCAAACGAAAGTCCAAAATCTCTTTCCATTTTTTTAACATTGTATAAAACAGGCGTAGAACTCCAGTTTAAATCTTTGTATACGATTTCGGATTTTGATTCAGGGTATAATTCAAGCGCTATTTTAGCGATATCATCCCAACCTGTAAATACATTTCCAAGCGCAAGGTATATTTCTCCGTCTTTGTCGCTGTCTAACAGCTTTGCGTAAAGCTGCGCTATTTCTCCGGAAGAAATAAATTGTGTCCCGTCATACTGAGTTAAGTTAACAGGTTTACTGTTAATTACAGAGTTAGCTATATCACGAAAGCGTGTGTCAGCCTGTGAGGAGCCGTCGGCAAAAGGCGGATTTGAATATGTATATCCAGGGCGGATAATATTTCGCTTCATGGTAACATTTTTATCGTTTCCGTAATATTTTGTAAAACCCAAGACATACGCTTCGCTCGCTGATTTTGTACTGCCGTAAATATCAATTGGAAGGTTCACCGCTGTTTCGTCCATGCCGTTACGCATATGTCCCATTGCGGCAGTACTGCTGGTATAAATAAATTTTCCAACTCCCGCCTTTTCAGATATTTCCAATAGATTGACAGTCGCAGCCGTGTCATTCATTAACATCGAAACAGGTTCGTTACCCCAGCCAAGAGCGATATGTATCACAGCATCACAGCCTTTTACATAATCTGCCATAAGATCATATTCAGTTATTTTTCCTTTTACAAGTTTCGCTTTTTTTCCAATCGATGGATACTTTTCCGGATTTTGTGACAAAACAACCGCTTCATGTCCGTTTTCGACAACCGCCAAAGTAACATACTGACCTATGTTTCCTGTTCCGCCTGTGATAAATACTTTCATTATTGACTCCTGTTAATTAAAATATTATATTATAGAATGAAGAATTTGTAAATAAGGAATTTATGAACGAATATCCTTCCATACTTCTGGTTTTCTCTGCAGGTCTTCTTTCTTTTTTTTCTCCATGTGTGCTTCCATTGATCCCTTCTTATCTTAGCATACTTGGCGCTGCCGGAGGAACCAGCGGAATAAACCCATCACCAGAAAATAACGAACAAACCGGTAAAAAGCGATTTATTTTATTAATTACAACAGGCAGTTTTATTACAGGTTTTACAGTAGTTTTTATAATTTTGAGTATCATTATTTCTACAACCTTTTTACTAATGGGCGGAATTTCAAAGTACATACAAATCGCTGCAGGAATAATCGTAATCATTTTGGGTATAAATATTATTTTTGATTTTATAAAATTTTTAAATTACGAAAAGCGTTTGCACACAACAAAAAGACCCAAAGGTCTTATAGGAGCGTTTTTAGCGGGAATGGCGTTTGGCGCGGGATGGACTCCCTGCATCGGACCGATTCTCGCGGGAGTTTTATTTTTGGCAGGACAAAGCAGCAAAACAGGAATCGCCGCGTTATATCTTGGTCTTTATTCACTTGGACTTGGCATTCCATTTTTGCTTGCCGCATTATTTTTTGATCGTTACCTTGTTACGGCAAAATGGTTTCGCGCTAAATATCAATTAATAAAAAACATTTCAGGCAGCTTGTTAATTTTAATGGGACTATTAATACTTACAGGCAGATTTTCGGCGCTTAACATCGCTATGCAAAAATGGCAGTTTCAATATATTTATTGGGCACAAGATAAGGCTTTACCTTTTCGGCTTATCGCGGATTGGTTGAATTGGATAAATTTTTAATGTACAATATTCTTAAAAGGGATAAAAATGAAAAAAAATAAGTTAATAATTTTTTTCTCGTGCGCGTCTATCATAATTATTTTAATATTTACGATTATTAAACTTAATAGACCGTTGCAAACAGAAACGCAAATTTCTCCCGAAATAGTACAGGTTTTTCTTAATGCGAATATCAACATTAATAATGTAAAAATAACTCCCAATGATTTTACCTTACCGCTTTTAGGCGGCGATGATATAACTCTTTCTGATTTTAAAGGTAAAGTAGTTATATTAAATTTCTGGGCAACATGGTGTCCGCCTTGCAGAGAAGAAATGCCTTCAATGGAAGTTTTATACCGATTATTTAAAAACGAAGGATTGGAAATGCTTGCTGTAAATTTAGGTGAAGCGGACAGAATTGTACAGCAATTTATTCAGGATAACGGTTACACTTTTCCAATACCGATGGATAGAGGCAACAGAGTCGGAACAATTTATGGTGTAAGCGCCATTCCAACTTCTTTTATCATTGATAGAGAAGGAATGATAATCGCGAGAATCGTAGGCAGTATTTACTGGGATACTCCTCAAATTTTTAAAGCGTTTGAAGCGTTATTAAAAAGTTAATAAATATCATTATAATGAAAAAAGTTTTATCAATATTTTTATTATTTTTCCTGATTATAACATTCAACGGTTGTGAAAAACGATCACAAGGATTAACTATCGTAAAAGGAGTTTTGACTGTCGGCGTGGAAGTCGGTTATCCTCCGATGGAATACTACGATACTGACGGTATTACTCTTTTGGGTTTTGATATCGAATTGACAAAAGCGCTTGCGGAAAAACTCGGACTAGAAGTCAGATATATTGATACCGCATGGGAAGGAATTCTTGCAGGACTTGATGCCAACAGGTATGATATCGCCGTCAATATAACAATTTTGCCGGAAAGAGAAAGAAGATATAATTTTACAAAACCTTATATTTCAAGCTGGATGACAATCGTTACAAATAAAAACTCTTCTTTCGATATTAATATAGTAGAAGATATAACGGGTTTAAAAGCCGCTTTTCAGGGTGATACTACCGCTCAATATTTTGCGGAAAGTTTGAACGAACAGGGAATAAACTTTACGCAGTACTCGTATGATAAAATAATTTACTGTTTTGAAGAATTAAGATTGGGACGGGTAGATTTTATAATAGTTGATAATATCGCGGCGTCATATTATATAGAAAGAGAAAACAGTCCTTTCCAAATAACCTGGCAGGGTCCACCCCGTGAATACATTGGGCTTTGTTTAAAAAAAGGAAATGACGTACTTACAACTGCGCTTGATAACGCGTTAGATGAATTATACAAAGAAGGAACTTATGAATATATATATAATCGAATATTTAACAGGGATTTAATTAATGGAAGATATTAACAAACTTTTTTCTTTAATACAAGAATCAAAATATCCTGTCGCTCTTACAGGAGCTGGAGTAAGCACGCTTTCGGGTATTCGTGATTTCCGCGGGAAAAACGGTCTTTACAATGAAATGGACGCGGAAAAGATTTTTAGTCTTGAATATTTTGAAAAAGACCCGTCATTTTATTATAATCAGGCGGGTTCGTTTATTTATAATATCGATGAAAAAGAAGCGTCGATTGTTCACATTGTACTTGGCGAACTGGAACAGCTTGGTTTTTTAAAAGCGTTAATAACACAAAACATCGATTTACTGCATCAAAAAGGCGGAAGTAAAAATGTAATTGAAATTCACGGCTCGCCTGCGGTTCATTATTGTCTTAGATGCGCAGGAATTAAAGTCAGTTACGAAGAAGCTGCAACCGTTGTAAAAAAAGGTGAAATGCCAAAATGCCCGAAGTGCGATAGAGTTTTAAAACCTGCCATAACATTTTTCGGCGAAGCGCTACCGACGCAAGCGTTAAAACAATCGGTAACACATTCGCAGGAAGCGGATTTAATGCTTGTTTTGGGAACAAGTTTAACAGTTCACCCCGCAGCTTCGATGCCGAATTACACTTTAAGAAACAGCGGCAAGATCGTAATCGTAAACAATATGCCCACTCCGTTAGACGACATGGCGTTTATGCGTTTTGACGACCTCGGTACGGTATTTGAAGAACTGCAGAGATTGATTGTGGGTCGGCAAAAGAAATTTTAGTTCGTATTATTGATTCGTATTGTTGCTTGACAATAGCTTAACAATAGTATAGTATGAAAAAATGATTCGTTCTTTTAAATGCAAAGAGACAAAAAAAATATATAATGGTTTAATTTCTCGATTATTTCCAGTTGAAATTGTTGATTATCATGATTGACATTCTGTATTCCGTAGTATAGAATATAGAATAAGAGGTTTTTATGAAATATATAAAAATTGAACATGCAGGAAAATTTCTTTTCGATGAATTTATGGAACCATATAAACTATCTCAAAACGCCCTTGCCAGAGCTATTGGTGTTGCACCCAGCCGAATTACGGATATTGTAAATGGACGCAGAAATATTACAGTAGATACTGATTTAAGATTGACCCGCCTTTTTGGTCTTTCAGAAGGTTATTTTTTACGTTTACAAGAACATATAGAAATAACATTAGTAAAGCAAAAAATTAGATCTGAGCTTGCAAAGATTGTACCTCTTAAGAAGATTGCGTAATATTCTCTACCGCCTTTCCCCCAACTGCCAATCCGCACCGTACGCAAACATTTGTCCGTCACGAGGAATTGCACCGATATTGGGAGTGTTGCCTGTAGGTCGGTACTGTGCGTCTACAGTACCTCGTGCGTTACCGGATGACTGCATACGGCCTTCGGGTCTTTGTGTAACAGGGATTGTACCGTTTATAAAATTTCCTTCATAACTGACAAATCTGCTATTTTCGTGAGCATAATACGCTATATCATTGGTTCTAGTATTAACAAACAAATTATCTTTAACAGTAATTGTTCTTGCATCTGCGTTATCTATTGAATAACCGTAAAATTGTATTCCTGTTTGGGCTCCAACTAAAGTGTTGTTAAAAGCCTGAGTTCCTTCATTTGGTAAATTAATACATAAACCATACATGCCGCCTATAACAACATTATGACGTACAATATAGTTTTTGGAATAATTATCTACATAAAGACCAAAACGTAAATGTGCCATTGTTCCATTAGTACCTTTATTACCGCTTACTACAAAATTATTGTATATTTCTGTACCGCCGCCTTCTGATCCCCATGTATAAAAAGCTGAACAGTCGCTGTTTAATATACTGTGATTTTCAAAATGATTGTTACGAATAATATTACGATTTAAAATATGATTTGGCTGAGAATAAATATGTGCTTTTGCAGCATTCAAAAATGTATTATGTGAAATTTCCATATTGCTTGACTGCCTAAGAAACACACCGGCTAAATCCTTTCCTGCGTAATTAAAGTTGTGAATAATATTATTAGTAAAAATTATATTTTCACCTTCTAATGTAATACCGTTTCCTGCTGTAAAACCAAACTCGCAACCGGAAATTCTGTTATTAGAACCGGATACATACATCGCAAATTGTGTAGCATCTCCTGATAAATAAAAATGTTCGGCATATTTAATACGGCAATTTTCAATTGTATTATTTCTTGAATTTTCCATACTTATACCGCCGCCGTAAATATTTATATTCTTAATAATTACATGTGAAGTATTTTCTGCTTGTATTGCAATATTGTTGAAATGCCGCATAGAAAGAGTTCCGCCGTTAGGCGATTGGTCAGGTCTTCCGTTCCATGGCGGATAAAAATATAGAAGATTAGTCTGTCTGTCAAAAAAATATTCGCCGGGAGCATCAAGTAACGCTAATGCTCCAGTAATAAAATATGCATTTCCCGGATGCGGTGTATATGGGTCTTCTCCAGGGTGACCCGGATTCGAACCTGTTATATCATCTGTTAGTTTTATAGTTCTGCCGCTTACAGATCGAACAATTGAAAAATTAGATGACCATGCAGACAGGTTATTTTCTCCAGGCCATATAACAAGCCTTGCACTTGCAATATTGGAAGGAATATCCTGACTTGCTACAACAGTATTTTTGTTTGTCCCTCTTTGCGCTACATCACGCCTTTGATCCATAATTAACGACATAGAAGAACCCATATTGGGAAATCTTGCTTCTACCATTGAATCTCCATCAATAAATAATTGAGGAAACTCTGTGTCCATGTCCTTTACCCATGCACTAATATCAGCAACCCATATATTTCTTGTATGCTGTCTCCATTCAGGCGTTATTGGAATAGTGGGAGTAATTATTACTTCTGCTCCTGGCATTGCAGTAAGTGTTACAGGTCTGTTTGCATTTCCTGATGGTATTTTGAATTTTTCATGGTAAGTACCTGAATCAACAAGGACAGTATCACCTGCCCTAACATAGTGCATGGCATTGGCTATTTTTTGAAAAGGACGGGCTTGTGATCCGTTTCCGGAATCACTTCCCTTACTTGCACTGACATAAATATTTCTGGCATTGCTGCCTGCTCTCTCCCCTACATTAGAAACTCTGGAAGTTGGAGTATAATCCCAATTTAAAGTATTAATCGTTACATTTAAATTGTCAAAATAATAAACTGTATTTTGATAATCATTCCCCCATGTGGTTAAATATAGAAGCGGTTCCCTGCCAGAAGGTGTGATTCTAATCGTTTTATTAATATTATACCAAACACCAACTTCAGCATTACCTAAAAGAGCTACCGTAGGATATTCTGGTTCATTATTCACACTCCATCTCAGTTCTCCGCTAGTACCTGTACGCATTACATCGACAGAAAAATTTATTATTATAGGTTTTCCTCTATGAGGTATCATTGGAAAACTAATTACATTCCAATCACAGTCCCTTCCGTTAATCTTTATAACATTAGTTCTATCATACTGCGGCAGGTTTACAATTTCATAATTAGTTGCATTTGATCTAAACCCGTTTACAAGAGTTGTATTACGGTTCGAACTTACACGGACTTCCTGTACGGTAGTTCTTGCCTGGCTGGAAAATAATAAAACTACTGCTGCCAGAAAAGTAATAACAATTAGTTTTTTCATGTTTTTCCCCTAAAAATGTTTAAAATAACATTTAATTTTAACAAGAAAACCACTAAACGAGACTAATTGGCTACAAAATATTTACCTGATTATACCTGATATTACCTGATACAAATTTTAATTATTTTTTGCCAGTTCAAACTTTGTAAAAGTCAAAATTGGTTGGTTTATGGTATAAGGAGTTATATCGATAACGAACTGGTTTGCGTCAGGTTCTGCGCATTTTGCGGATTTTTTGGGAATCATAATCGCCGAAGAACTATATTCAGTATTTGCGATAATTTTTGATAATGCTATTCCCTGAAAAAGATGATTAAATCCGTCTACATTTGTAATCCTGTCCGAAAAACCAATACAGAATTCATTAAAATCTACATTTGATGTGAAACTATAAGAAAAGGTATATATTTCTCCGGCAATTATCTTGTTATTAAAAAACATGGGTAAAGTAATACTGTAATGCCAGGTATAAGGCGCATTATAAAAAGGAGTAATTATTATCGGGTTTTCTTTAGTTGCCAATGAACTAATTTTTTTTAATTTATATTTATTAAAAAGTTCTTTTTTACTTTTCACACCCAGTTTACGGTATATATTAGTACGGTGAGTATCTAATGTATGATGACTGATTTCCAAAATATAAGTTATTTCTTTTGGAGAAATACATTTTAGTAATAAATCGAAAACATCCTGTTCACGGGGTGTAAGGGTTTCTAACATCTTTAACAAATTAAACAGAATTTTGGAAAAAATCAAGAGGTTTTAAAAATTTCTGTTAAATATGCGCTGCCTTCAAGATAATATCCTGTTTCTAAATCTTCAATTTCTTGAATGATTTCCTTATCAAGTAAAATACTAATTGCCTGACCAATACTTACATCGTTTTTTTTTCTAACGCTTGCAATCATATTTCCCAATTTAACATAGACAAGGAATCTTTGTTTATCTGTCATATTACATTACTTCCATGATATAAAATCATTTACCCTCTCATATTTTCACAAACAAGGTTTGGCATATCAATCAATTCATTAATAACATCATCATTTGATTGAGTATGCAGAGTTTCATAACAGTCTTCCAAATAACTTAATCCGCCATCTGATAATAATCGCTTTGCAGCTTCAGATATAGTTATTTCCATCTTTTTGGCATAACCGCTTAGAATCATTGCTACCCAGATTTCCTGTTTGTTCATCATAATAGCTTCTCCAATGCCCTCTCTACCCGCTTCACTGAACATTCCGCTCCAAGGAGGCGAATCGAACCAAAAAGAGGCGGGCTTACACGGCTGCCTGTAATTGCGACACGGAGCGGCATCATTAAATCGCCAAGTTTAATTTCTCTTTTTTCCGCTTCTGCTTTGATAAAACTTTCCGCCTGTTCGTCATTTGGCATTTGCGCTAACACGCTGACCAGTTCCTTGCCAACCTGTAAAAGTTCGATTGTTTTTGTTATGTCGCATTTTTTGGGGATAAACTCTTCCGCCGCAGGTACTTGCGGCTCTTTAAAAAGATAAGCAATTTTTTCGGGCACTTCATTCATAAAAACAATTCTTTCTTTAACTAATTTAATTGCTTCTATAAAATCCGCGTTAATCCGTTCAATCCGCGTTAATCCGTGTTCCTTGTTTTCCAAGTTTTCCCCGAACAAACCAGCCTCTTTCACAATCGGCAGACAAAGTTCGGCAAGCTCCTCGTCACTCATCATTCTAATGTATTGCCCGTTGTACCATTCCAGTTTTTTATAATCAAAAACAGCGGGTGCTTTATTCAATTTTTCCAAACTAAACCTTTGCGCAAGTTCTTCCAGTGTGTATATGTCTTTTCCTTCCTCGTATGAAGCGCCCAAAAGAGCGACATAATTAATAAGCGCTGCGGGAAGATATCCATTTTTTCTAAATTCGTCGATGCTTGTCGCGCCATGCCGTTTGGAAAGTTTTTTTCCGTCCTGCCCCATCACCATCGGAAGATGGCAAAACTCAGGGGGTGTCCAGCCAAAGGCGCGGTACATGATCACATGAAGAGGTGTGGAAGCCAGCCATTCCTGCGCACGCAATACATGGCTTATTTCCATTAAATGATCGTCAACCACATTGGCAAGATGATACGTAGGAAAGCCGTCGGATTTTAATAATACAGGATCGGGGTTTACATCATCGTTAAGCCATTCGATATCGCCAAGCAGATGATCATGAAAAACAGTTTTTTCTCCCAAGGGGATTTTTAACCTGACAGTGCAAGCTTCTCCTGCGCCAGCCCTTTTGGCAGCTTCGTCTGAGTCGATATTACGGCAAAAGCGGTCATAACCAGATTCACTTGATTTTTCAGCTTCTCTTTTAAGACGTACTTCTTCGATTCTTTCTGATGAACAAAAACAATAATAAGCGTGCCCCTTATCCAAAAGTTCTTGAGCGTATTTTTTATAATGAACAGTACGTTCGGATTGAATGTATGGAGCAAACGAACCTCCATTGTCGGGTCCTTCATCCCATTTAAAACCGAGCCAATTAAATGTATCGTACAGGTTTTGCACATAACTATCTTCGCAGCGGGTGCGGTCGGTATCTTCAAGGCGCAGAATGAACTTGCCGTTTTCATTACCCTGGGTTTTTTTAGACCTTGCAAAAAGGTAGTTAAAAAGCGCTGTCCTAATCCCGCCAATATGCTGAAGACCTGTAGGAGAAGGCGCGTAGCGTACTCGT
>WQYB01000091.1 GCA_009781475.1 Treponema sp. | reverse complement strand
TTATTATCTAAATATTTATAGGAATTAAAGTTAAGATAACAAACAACAACTCCGTGCCTCTGCGTCTCCGTGTGATTTTATGGCAAATACTTCAGAATATATACAAGTTGAAAAGGTTGCTCTGCGGTTGATAACAAGAGCAGAGCAATGTACAAGCGGTCTTTCGCGAAAATTGCAAAAACGAGGTTACGATCCAGATTGCATCAACAAAGTAATATCCGATCTTACAGAAAAAGGTTTATTAAACGACAGCCGTTTTTCCCGCTTCTGGCTGCAATCCCGTATCCGTTTAACACGAAGTCCGCGCAGGCTTCTTTCTTCCCTATGCGCCCGCGGCATTGATCACGACGATGCAGAAGCCGTATTAAAGGAAGTGTTAAACGAAGAAGATGTTGAGTTTACCATGCTTGTAAAGTTTGTAAAAAAATACGGTAAAAAAGCCGGCAGCGAGCCTCGTTTTTTAAAGTACATGTTAAAAAACGAAGGCTTTTCACTAACGGCTATTCAACGATTTTTAGGTGAAGAATAGATTAGTTGAGCACTTTTTATTCGGTTTCCATTTCATCATTTGTTAATAATGTTTTCCAATCTCTTCTGCCGCTTTTGGTGCATATAAAACTTCTTTTATATAACGTAATGTTGATATAATATCCCTGTCAGCGTTTTCTGAAAATTCCAGTTCAAACATTATATTCCCAATGCAGCTTTCATATTTTGCCTAACTTGTTCTTCTGTTAATGTTCTTCCATTTTCAAAATCATCAATTCCATCCTGAATAAGTCTGTATAATTCATTTCGACCTGTAATTTCTTCGTATGTATCTTCAGTCATTACGATAAATCTGCCTTGTCCGTTACCTGTCGCCGATACTGGTTCTTTGTAATTCTGACAATATTCAAGAATTTCTTTTAAATTCGTATTAAAATCCATAATTCTGGTAACCGCTGGCATAAAAACACCTCTATAATATAAAACTAACTATATATTATCGCTATTTTAAAGCAAAATCAAGAACATATTATAGTACCAAAACATCCCATCTTTTGAGGGTATATAAAAAAAGGTTGGGATAATTATAAAAACAATCCCATAAGATAATTTACGGCAATTCCAATTGGCAGTATGGGAATACCAAATTGGTTTTGAATAATAATAATTAAGAATAAGACAGGTAAACCTATTTTTCTGATTTTTTCTTCTGTATCATAACTTAAATTAAGACCTGAAAATATAATATGACTGCCGTCAAGAGGAGGTATGGGAAGCAAATTAAAAATAAAAAGCCCAAAATTAATAAAAGCAGCGTATTGTATAATATGAGAAAGTTTAATTATAGATAAAGCAGGTTCAATATCATTTACAGAGTAATACGCACTCATCGCTTTTAAAATAAAACAAAATAGTATACCTAAAATAAAATTTGATAAAGGTCCGGCTGCGGCAATAATCGCTTTGTCACGGCGGACATTTTGCAAATTTTCAGGATTGAACTGCACAGGTTTTGCCCAGCCGAAACCGGCAAAAATAATAAATAATAGACCAATAAGATCGATATGTTTGATCGGATTAAAAGTAAGCCTGCCTTGATCGCGGGCAGTATTATCACCTAGTTTATAAGCGGCAAAGGCATGAAAAAACTCATGGACTGTTAAACCTATAAGTACACCGGGAAGAAAATCAATTATTCTTTGAAAGTTCATATCATGCCTTTTTGGGCAATATCAATTTTTTGATAAATCCAGCAAGAAAAACAATACCAATAATTGTTAAAACCGGAATTATTATATTAGTAAAAATAAAAATGATAAAATAATCTGTTGTATCTTTGATCAATGAATTGCCTAAATCCCTGGCATTTGCAGAATGATTGAGAACTGACCTTCCCTGCCTTCTTAATCCTGTAATTTCAGTTTCCATATTTTTAACTGTTTCGCCTTTTTCCTCTATCGAAGTAATCAAGTTACTCATGTTATCAGATAATATGACATTACTTGCGAAAAGCGATATATGCATTGAAGCCGGTATAACGAAGAGTAATATCAAACTGATAAATACAGTCACACCAACCAATTTAGGCGTTTTTTTCCTGTCTTTATTTTTTACAATCGAGACAACAGAGATTAATATAAAAACCGGAATTATAAAAATCAAAATTATATAACTGGAAATAAACAGCAAATATTTTTTAAACACAACTGCAGCGGATGCCCATAAAAGCGAATCGGATATTTTTCCCATTGAACTGCCGATAGGAGAAAGAAATTCGGTATTACCTGAATGAGCAGCCTGTATAATACTGATTACACCATTACCGGTTTTAAGAATTTCCCAAATATTTAAGATTTCAGCAGATTTTTCATTAAGCGCGTTTTGCAGACCTTTTTCCGAATTAATTTCAGGAAAAAGAAAGGATGCAAATGACACCTTCTGCCTTACTGCAGATTCATCTTCAGCTTCGGCTTCCTGATTTTGAACTGCTCCCTGCTGAACAGTTTCTTCCAAAACTACATTATTTCTGGGTACACTGATAAAACCGGAAGCCAAAATTCCCAGAAAAAACGAGCCTATTGCAACGAGAACCAATACAATAACGTTAATTATCCAATTTTTCATAAATCCTTACTATATTAATTATAATACACAACATTCACTTTAGCCATATATATCATCATGCCGACCTTTTATATATTATGTTAATCGGATTAACCGGAGCCTACAGTGCCGGCAAAAACCATATTGCCTCTATACTTGAAAAAAAGGGTCTTCCTGTTTTAGATGTTGATAAATTGGGTTATCAGGCACTTGAACTGGAAAAAGAGGCGGTTTTTACCCAATTTGGCGAAGATTTGCGAAAATCCGATGGATCGCTGGACAGGCGGCTATTGGGGCAGCGTGTCTTTGGAAAGCCGGAAAAGCTAAACTCTCTTGAATCGATTATTCATCCTGTAGCGGATCGTCTGGTTAACGAATGGATAACATCTCAAAATAGGGATTGTGTAATAAACGCCGCTTTACTGCATAAATCGTCAATTTTTAACCAGATTGAGCATATTTTTTTGGTGACAGCACCATTTTTAACCCGGTTTATAAGAGCAAAAAGGCGTGATAAGCTCCCATTTAAGGAAATTTACAGACGTTTTTTAAGCCAAAAGGACTTCAATGCTCAATATTTATCGATAAACGCCGAAATTCATAGAGTAGAGAACTTTGGTCTGCTTCGCAGCCCTGGTTTTATGAATTTGGAACGCAGAATTGATGAAATTTTAGAGGTGATAAAATGGAAAGAGAAATGAAAAAACTGCTATTAGTTGCTGTATCTGTCGGGGTATTTTTACTGGTAACTGTAACTGTGGCAATAATAATATTACCCAAGCAAGAAACAAATTCAACCTCCTCTATTGCTCATGTAGGAACACAATCGGTAATTGATACAAACAATATTTTTCCCGAACAGCCAAATACAAGTATTCAAGAAATTGATATTACAATTAACAATAACAATGAAATTGTAAATATAACCGGCGGCAGAGATAATGGCGACAGAAATAACGGAGACAGCCTTACAATTCAAATTCCTGCAACTCCAGATACCACAACATCGAATAACATAGAAACTTCAACAACTGTGACTGCAAGACCCACGACAACACCTGTAACTACGACTACACCAACTGCAACGACCACAACAACCAGAACAACTACTCCAACCCGAAGTACAACTACTACGACAACAACAACTGCAACAACCACAAGAGCAGCAACACCCAGAACGATAAACGACTACTGGATACAAATTGGAGCTTACAGCGCAATGGTCAGAGCCGAAGACACAAGAGAACTTCTTGCTTCCAAAGGTCTTGTTTCAATAATTGAAAATCGAGAAATTAACGGTCAAAATCTGTTCCGTGTACGCCTTGGTCCATATACATCCGAAAAAGAAGCTATTCATTGGCTTGGAATACTTAAAAAAATTGATGGTTATAGAGACGACCAATTAATTCCTGACCATCGTCCTCAAGTACGCCAAACAGTAAGACAGCAATAGAACTAGCATATCTATCTTCCAATTAAAACATGGAAGATAGAAACAACTAATTAAATCTTTTATCTTCCGTTGGCAAGAGCTTCCAATGCCGCGACAAAATCATTATCTGCCTGCGTGGTTCCTGCTGCTGCTCGCAGGGAAAGAAGGGTCATAAACGGTGGCTTCATAAAAACGCGCCATTGTTTCTATTGTGTTTCCCGTACGTTGCGCTGTAATACCCTGCGCAAGAGCAGTCTGAGCGTTTATGTAAGAAGAAGTTCCCGCTCCGCTTAACTCCTGTCTTGCGCTAGCTGCTGAGATACAACAGAAGGTTGAGTTGGTACAGGAGTTGTTTCCGGTTGTTGTATTGTAGATGTTTGGGGTAATTTGCTGTATATTATATTCTTGACAATGTGTAAAAAAGTGTGTAATATTGTAGAAATGGGAAAAGTGTATACAGCAAAAATATTAAGAAAAATGATTGAAGCTGACGGCTGGTTTTTTGTAAGGCAAGAAGGAAGTCATGCGCAATTTAAACATCCTGTAAAGAAAAGTTTAACCACTATTCCAATACATGATAAAGATATGAAAAAAGGAACTGCTGCAAGTGTTTTAAGACAGGCAGGATTAAAATGAAAAGTGAGGTTCTGATGAAAAAATATATAGCTCTTTTTGAATATGAAGACGAAAAAAAAGGTTATAGTGTTGTATTCCCTGATGTATCCGGGTGTTTTTCTGCAGGTGATAATTATGATGAAACTTATCGTATGGCACATGAAGCGTTGGCATTTCATTTAGATGGTTTAGCATTGGAAGGTTTGCCAATACCAAAACCTCGTACTTTAGAAAAAATAAAAACAGAATGGAAGGAATGGAAAGAATGGGAAAAAGAATATCAATTTCTGGTCGTTCCTATTACTGTCTATCCGGTTACAGAAAAGTCTGTACGTGTTAATGTAATGCTTCCGGAAAAAACACTCCGTCGAATAGATGCTGTATCCAAAAATCGTTCAGCTTTCTTGACTAACGCAGCAGAGATTTTATTAAAACAAGCGTAAAAAGGATTCAATCACTTCTTTCTCTTGACCCAAACATCCGCTTTCAGCTATCATTGGACTTGTTCGAAAACTCGGTTAGTTGTCTCACAAGTCTTACAATTTTCAGGCTAAAGCCTAAAAATTGCCTTTATCTAAGGAAGTTGTTCAATAAATGAAGTTATCGAACAACTCTATTACAGGCTGGACAAAGGTCTCCGTTTTTTTATATAATTTTGACTGTACTATGAATAATGGATTGGCGCGTACGGCAACCTAAAGGTTGCCTACAAAAACTACAACGTTAGGGTTTATCCTGCGCCTGCTCGTGTAGATTTATTTAGAGAAACAACCCTGTCGGGTTGCTATAATGGATTGGCGCGTACGGCAACCTAAAGGTTGCCTACAAAAACTACAACGTTAGAGTTTATCCTGCGCCTGCTCGTGTAGATTTATTTGGAGAAACAACCCTGTCGGGTTGCTATAATGGAGCGGTGTCCGAGTGGTTGAAGGAGGCGGTCTTGAAAACCGTTGAGCCGCAAGGTTCCGTGGGTTCTTAGGCGCGTACGGCTGACTAAAGTCAGCCAACATTTACGGCGGTTTTAACATTTTTGTGCGCCACGCCGTTTAGCAGTTATTAGAAGGACAGTCCTTCGGACTGCTTTTATTGGGCGTCACCTGCTCTATATTGGTAGTGGGATTTAAAAGCCTGTATTTTAAAATAACAGCATATTAGGCTGTAACATTAGGAGCGGTGTCCGAGTGGTTGAAGGAGGCGGTCTTGAAAACCGTTGAGCCGCAAGGTTCCGTGGGTTCGAATCCCACCTGCTCCGGAAGCGGTATATGTAAATATCGCAAAAAAATTCCCTAATTAGGGTAATATATTAACAGGATCGTAGTGGGATTCGAAACGAAGCGCTCCTGTAAAGATGCTAAGGCGTAAGCCTTGAGAAAAAAATGCGGCGCATGGATGCGCCGGGGAGCGCGTAGACGGGGGTGGAAAGAGCAAACAGGAAGTTTGCGACTGGAACCCCAAATCCCACCTGCTCCGTGTCTAGTATTTAAAAATGTTTTCCTTGGAGCGGTGCGAGAGAGGCCGAATCGGGCTCCCTGCTAAGGAGTTGTGCCCCGCAAGGGTACCGAGGGTTCGAATCCCTCCTGCTCCGTTAATATAAAACGCTATGCGTTTTATATTTTGGAGTTTACTACGTAAACTCCACACAATAATTACATGAGGGTTCGAACCTAGCCAGGAAACGAATCCCTCCTGTAACTGTATTAGAATGAAGCTGTAGCTCAGCTGGATAGAGTACAAGATTGCGGATCTTGTGGTCGCACGTTCAAATCGTGTCAGCTTCAAAATAATTAATTTAATGCTACTGGAGAGATGCGAGAGCGGTTGAATCGGGCGGTCTCGAAAACCGTTGAGCCCTCACGGGCTCCGAGGGTTCGAATCCCTCTCTCTCCGAGAAATTAAGAAAAACTGATAAATTTATTACTATAAATAAAGTTCACAATAAGCCAAAGATCGAGGGATTCGAAACGGAGCGTTGCTGTAAAAAAGCTAAGGCGAAAGCCTTAAGAAAAAGATTCAGCACAGGATGTGCTGGGCAACGCGAAGACGGGGGTGTAAGGAGCAAACAGGAGGTTTGCGACTGGAACCCCGAATCCCTCTCTCTCCGAATATTTTTTTTAATGCTGATAATATTTACTACTTTTAGAAAAATTTAGAACAAGCTATAAATCGAGGGATTCGAAACGGAGCGTTGCTGTAAAAAAGCTAAGGCGTAAGCCTTAAAAAAAAGATCCAGCACAGGATGTGCTGGGCAACGCGAAGATGGCCTGGAAACCCGAGGCACGATGCCGAGGGTTGGAAGGCGAATCCCTCTCTCTCCGAAAAATTAGTAACCCCGAATCCCTCTCTCTCTCCGTTTACAACTTATCAATATAATTCTTATACTGAGGAAGCCACGCGCTTTCGGCTTTTAACATTTCATCTGCCATTTTCCAAACTTCCGGCGGGTTGCACACAGCGCCGACCAACGGATCAAGTAACATGGCTTGTTTTAGTTTTACCGCATCACCTTCAATTGCTGCTTCTACAGAAAGACGCTGTACTGTTATGCTGGCGTTGCAAATAGCCGCGCACGGAGAAGGTAAATCTCCGACAACAGGAATTGAAATGCCGTTGCCGTCAGCATAACCGGGAGCTTCGATAACACAATCAGATGGTAAGTTGGTGATAACACCATTATTTATTACATTAAAATGCCCTCGGTAAATTCTGCCTGTTTCTAAACCTTCGATTATGAAAGAGCCGTGTTCAGAAGAACGGTTTTCGTTTTTGTATTCCAATGGTTTCATGGTTTTGTATTCTTTAACTTCTTCTTCAAACCGCTGCCGAGCTTCACGGCAATCGCGAAGATAACCTCCGGGTTCTCCGTGTATCCAGCTTGAGTAATCAATCCATTGGTCGATTTCATCCTGGCGTTTACGATACCAGGGCAGGTACTCGGAAAGATGTCCGTTACTTTCCGTGCTGTAATAACCAAAACGTTCAAGAATATCGATACGCACTTTTTCCTGTTTGGAAAAATCCGGGTGCTTTTTAAAACCTTCAAGAAGTTTGTGGCGTACATCAATGCCTTTGTGTTTTACCTGTATATACCATGTTTGATGATTAATACCCGCGCAAATAATGTCGATCTCATTCTTTGGAACACCTAACACTTCTGATATTTGCCAATGACCGTGTTGAACTCCGTGACAAAGCCCAAGCGTTTTTACTTTGCCGTAAGTGTTAGCTGCCCATGTGTTCATGGCATTTGGATTGGAGTAATTCAAAAAAACAGCATCGGTTTCAGCTAACGCTTTTATGTCTTTGCAAATATCCATAACAACAGGAATTGTACGCTGACCGTACATGATACCGCCTGCGCATATCGTATCTCCTACGCACTGGTTAACACCGTACTTCATCGGGATTTCTACATCTAACGCAAAAGCTTCAAGACCGCCGACTCTTGCAACACATATTACATACTTTGCGCCTTCAATCGCTTTTTTCTGATCGGTTGTTTTAACAAGTTTTACTTTATCGAGTTTGTTTGCTTTGATGTCCATATCAAGCACTTGATAAATAAGATCAAGATTAAAAGAATTTATGTCCTGTAAGCAAATTTCGGAAGTTCCAAATTCCGGCACTGTTAAGATATCCGCAGTCAGCCTGCGGGTAAAACCTACACTCCCCGCTCCGATAAAAGTAATTTTCATGTACAGCTCCTATCTTAATCTGTAAGTTGTCAAGTTCGGCAATTTATCCAAAGTTATCACATTGGGATGATTAAAAACTTTTCTTTTATGAGCCAGCGGATTAGTATGATCACCTGTCCAAAAATTATCCTGATGGGTTTCGCCTTGAAATGAACCGCTTCGATCATTCCATGTCATAAACCAAAGCCACATGGCATCATCTTTAATACATTCATCGGGATCAGGAATTCTGCCGTTTTCGGTCAAAGCAATCATGCGGTTTCTGTCAGGAACCATTTCCAAAGTATTTTGAAAAGAAGCCATTTGAGAACCATGATCGCCGGGATATAAATCCGCGCCAACAATATCTACCGTATTAGGATTTGGATACCACGCTGCGTTTTCACCGTTCCAAACCCAAATAAGATTATTCAATTGTTTTACATTTGTTAAATATTCATACATGAATTCCCACAAAGCAATATAAGGTTCAGGTCCGCTTGCTCCCCACCAGAACCAAGCGCCGTTGTTTCCGGTATTGCCGTATCTACGCCAGTTGCCGGCAGCCTCGTGCAAAGGACGCCAAAGAACAGGAATCTCTCTTTCTTTTAACGTATTCAGCCGCGCTGCTACTCTGTCAAGATCATCAACAATCGATTTAAAATCCGGGCTTTCAAAATCAAGCTTGCCGTCTTTCCATGGGATACGAAATGCTGTTCTGTCTGTGTAAAATTCTTTTTCAACACCCACACGCCAGTGCCAGCTGAATGTTACGATTCCGTGAATACCTGGTCTATTCGGTAAAAGGCGGACACCGTTATTTTTCCCTTCCCACCATTCAATCGCTTCATCAATCTGCTCTCTGCCTCCGAAAAATGGCGGGTAATTTTCTGATAATTGAATTAAATCAAAACCTTTTATTGCAGGATATTTTCCTGTGTCTGTAAATACACGGTCGATCATATCCATGACATCGTTCGTTGTCCATGATGTATCCATCTGACCTGAAATAATATTTTTTCCGTAAACATCTGTCAGATAGTTCATAAGACGTATTTTATTCGGCATCGGTTCTGGTGCAGGAAGTTTTGGCATAACAAAAACAAAAGGCTCCGCAACAGGAACATAATTTTCAGGTTCCCATCGCAGATTATCAAAAAATACAGGTCCTTTATAATCTGTCATGTAACCTGCAATGCTTAAAAGCATACCATCCATTGATCTGCCGGTATCCCTGATTCTAAGTGAAACTGTCGCTTTTACAAAATCGCCGATTTCTTCTTCGCCGCTTATTCCGCTGCTTACAGAATCTAAAACAGTAACATTATCATTCAAAGCGATTATCTTGCTTCTAAAATGACCGCCTGATGCAAAGTAAGGATTGTAATAAAAATCGAAAGTAAATCTGACCATTCCTTCCAGTGAAAAAGGTTCGCTGAATGTATATCTTAATTTTGGTTCAGACCAGTCCTTTTGGCTGTCTGCGGTAAAATCGACATCAAACCTGAGCATGCCTCTGCCGAAGGTTGAATCATCCCTGCTTAAAACAGCGGTTCCGCTGTAAGCCCAAAATTCATCCGGGACTGCTTCCCAGCCTGCGGTTCCAGCGGCAGGATCGTTAAAATTCCAGCTGTAACCTTCATAAATAATAACATCTTCATCAATGACGGAGTCTTTTTTGTTATCGCACGATGAAACCGCGATTAATGTTAAAATTACCGCGGTAAACATAAAAAAGCTTTTTAAGTATTTCATTGTATCACTTCCTTTTATGTCAGAATATCATGAAACTGAAAATAAATCAAATTGATAAAAATATAGTCATATAGTAAAATTAATGAAATCGATACGATTAATTAAAGGAAGGTAAAAAATGAAAAAATGGTCTTGTTCAGTTTGCGGATATATCCACACAGG
>WQYB01000090.1 GCA_009781475.1 Treponema sp. | reverse complement strand
GCATCCATGGCTTTATCGCTGTCCCAATGAGTATCAGTTTCTCCACTGACCCTCTGAGCTGTTTCTACCCTAATCTTTTCTGCTTCTTTATCTGCTGGAAGCGGGGTACTGTCCATAACTCGTAATAAAATAAAAGAAACATCTTCCTCTTTGTAATTTAAATCATTTATATTTGCTGGCTCTATTCTCGATGCAATAAGGAAACATAAACTTGGTATACCGCCTACATCTTGTCGCTGTTTGTCGTGTATAAGGATTCGTGCTGTTTCATAATTAATGGAAAATAATTCACCAACATACTCTGATGGTTGTATTAATTTTTCAAACCATTGGGCAACCTCGACTTTTTTACTATCAGCGACACTATTAGCTAATTTCTCACCAATGCTCATGATTGTCTCCTTATTATATTAAATTAGACATCTTTATTTTAAAATTGTCAATAAAACAAATATGGAAACTATTGTTCTTTCTCTATCTCCACACACAAATCCCCCAAATCCTCAACAAACTTCTTATAAATCTCCGGTTTACCAATATAAACATCACTATAGTAAACAGGTTTTCCAAAAAGGATTTTTGCAACAGTTTTTATCCTACCCCAAAAAGTAGTATAGTTATGGTCATAACGAGAATCCTGGATGCTGATGTCATATTCGATTTCTCCATCATCCCATTCTGTTTTTTCAACCACTACCGCAGAACAACCGCAAGAGCATTTTAATCTGACATATGTTTCTTTTTTATCCATAACGATACAAACCCATCCTCAAGGACAGCCAATCGAGATATTCCAGTAAATTCCAAATTTATCTATCAACGAGCCAAAGCACTTGCTCCAAAAGGTTTCCTGTAATTCCATAATAACTTCGCCGCCTTCTTTTAAAGCTTCGAATGCGCTTTTTGCAGTTTCGGTATTATTGAACTCTGCCATAATGGCGATGTTGTTTCCATTTTTAACAGGGTATTCAGGCGGCATATCAGCAAGCATGATGGTTTCGCCGTTAAGTTCAAATTGAGCGTGCATTATTAAATTTTCTGTACCTTCCTGAACTTGATAATCATTTTCTTTCGGCGCATCTTTATATCGTGAAATTTCTGCTTTTACATTAAATGCTTTTTCATAAAAGAAAACAGCTTCCTCGCAATTTCCGTTAAATGATATATATGGACTTATTTTCATGGATTACATCTCCTTGTAAAATATTTTTTATATTTTAACATGTAAAAATATATTTGACAACTTATTTCTTCACCGGCACCCTGATGACTGTCTTCAATTTACTGACATCACACTTGCGCGGATCCGATAAATAAATCTCATGATGCCGGCGAACATCGTTAATATCATGCGACAAACTATTAGCTTTAATAAACTCATCCATCAACTTTAATGTCCTGGGTTCATCATCATAAGAACCAATGTGCATGCATTGCACACATAACCCTTCTTTGAATTTAAAAAAAATCGCTTTGCTTGTGTCCAATTTTTTCTTGGCAGTTAAATTATCTGCTACTCTGTTCTTGCCGGCGTGATATGGGCCGGCCTAGATCATTCCTATTGTAGTTATCAATGATGTATTGCCCTTACGTTCAAGCGCCTGCCATTCGTAAGGATCGAATTTAATTATTTCGCCTTTAAAATTATTTTGCAAATTCTTAATATGGCGTATTGACAAAATAACATATATATACTATACTATACATATAGATAGTTGTTGTTGAAACTGATATAAAAACTTTTTGGAGGATTAGTATGGAAAAATTGATTGCTTACTGCGGTTTGGACTGTGCTCAATGCGGAGCGTATTTGGCTTTAAAGAACAATGACAATGCGTTAAGGGAAAAAACTGCTGCTGAATGGACAAAGATGCATAATTTTAATTTTACGCCCGAAATGATTAATTGTTCTGGCTGTAAAGGTACCGGCGTTCATATTGGTCATTGTTTCGAATGTGAAATGCGCAAGTGTGCTATCGCAAAAGGTATTGTAAACTGCGGTGCTTGCGATGAATTCAGCACCTGTAAGATCATCAATGATTTTATGGAAATGGTTCCTTCAGCAAGAGAAAACCTTTTGCAAAAATAATAAATATACTAAGGGTAAACTAAGAGGCAACCACTACTGTTTTATTTATTTTTCCAGTTTTTTATAAGTACTTCATTAACAAAGCCGCGTTCTGCAGAATTTGAATTAATGACTCTTTTTGCCTGTACTGGTGTAATATCAAATAAATTATTATTATAGAGTTCCCGGATGTATTCTGTGTCAGAATTACTTAACAGGCACTTTACGCCTTTATTTGTTAATTTTAATATCACGTTACTTAAGCGTTCTTGCTCATTTTCATCGAATCCGTTTGCCTGATACCCTGTAAAATTTGTTTTATCAGAGCTGTGATAAGGCGGATCAAAATAAATAAAAGATTTTTTCCCTGCTGTTGATACTGCCTTTTCAAAGTCGACATTTAGAATATTAATTTTGCTGATGTTTAAATAATTACTAATTTGACGCAATAAAGTTTCTTCGCATATTGAAGGATTTTTATATTTTCCATAAGGAACATTAAAAAGTCCCTGGGAATTTACACGGTATAATCCATTAAAACATGTTTTGTTTATAAAGATTAATCGGGCTGCTTTCTCAATACTTGTTAATTTGGCAAATATTTTAGGGTCACGATCCATATTTCTAATCTCATAATAAAAATCTTTGCTATTTTTCTTTTGATATTTTTTCAGAATTAAAATAAGATCATCAACATTTTCTTTTATAGCATTATATGTCAGGATTAATTGTTCGTTAGAATCATTTATCACAGCCTTATTGGGCTGCAGTTCAAAAAAAACAGCCCCAGCCCCTAAAAATGGCTCATAATATTTATAACTATTTATATCTTTTGGGAGGTGCTTTTTAATTTCTGCCAGTAATTGCCTTTTACCTCCAGCCCACTTTAAGTACGGTTTGATAAGAGAATTATTCTTTACCATAAGGTTATAATATAATGGGGCGGGGGGAATGTAAACAGGACAAAGAATCAATCAAATAATATTTAAAAGTATATGCTCAATGCCGGGGATATCTGCAGCATCAATATAAATTATATGTTATAATACATCATTAATCGCAGATGTATTTGCCGTAAAATTACTCTGCTCTTGCGTTATTTGCAATTAATTTGATAATTATTTCCTCAATTTTAATAATATATTTTTTTCCGCTGCAATTTCTTCAAACATTCTAACCGCAATAAGGGACTTTTCCTTCATCGTTAAATCAACAGATTTCGTTTCTTTTTTTAGCTGTATTAATACGCATTTTATATCATTTAATCCCAGCAGATTAACGGCAATACAGAAAAAACTTTTTCGTCTGCCGTCATTGTAATTTGCCAATAAATATTTCAATATATTTATTTTTTCATCAAGTTCTTTTTTATACGCTTTTATTCCAATATTTTTTGCTTTTTCAAAATCTTTCATCATATTTTGATGTGTTATAAAAGAATCTCTTTCCCATTTGTCATATTTTTTGCAGGGGAACTCACTGCAAAGATAACAGTACTCCAGTCCCTTACGCTGGATACAGGGTAAGATAGAACAAGAACAATGTTTTTCTGAAAAATATTTTCCGCCGCAGCCGGGACATTTTGAATTCCCATCTGTGTAATAACGAGGGCACAGCCCGCAATTCAACCCGCAAGCCGAAAAAAACGGATACTTCCTTTCATGGTTCATAATTATTTTTCTTCCTTCTTTGGCATTAATTTATGAACTTTTTTATTAATCTCTTTGTGTATTATCAAGCACAGGCAGCTTCTATACCTCAATTATACAACAATGCTATACCCAAATTTAATTAACTTGTCAAGAGAGATCTTAAGACTTGTTTGTAAATAATATGCTATACTATTATTAATTGATGATCAAGGAAGAAGGTAGTTATATGCTATGGAATGAATTGTTTGATGACAGGCATGAGCCGTTGGATACTCAAATAAGGGAATTTGTTAATACTCCTTTATGGGATGATTTAACTAATTATTTGCAGCAGACATATAAAGTTATACCGAAATTATTTTATAGCTGCTGTTCCATGGAAAAAGGATTTTGGAAGGGATGGAATATAAAGTATAAAAAAGCCGGTAAATCTTTGTGTACGCTTTACCCAAAGCAAGGGTATTTTATTGCACTCATAGCTGTTAGCGTAAAAGAATTTGACAAGGCCGATGTAATAATTCCCCTTTGCAATAAGTATACGCAAGAGCTTTATCAGCAAACTAAATTAGGAACTACAGGAAAATCGTTAGCCATGGAAGTAACAAATAAAAAAATATTGCATGATGTCAAAAATTTGATTGCGTTACGGGTTGACTCTCTTTAGATTAACTATGACTGCCTCGCTGCTGGGCTTCCCTCGCTTTCATTAAATATGTGATGTAAAATATAGGTTTTATAAGAATAACCTTCCTTTTTCCCTTACACCTTGATATAATAAAAACAAGTTAACTAAAATACCGAAAAAATGAGGTATAACTTATGACTCACGAATCCAAAATCGAAAAGAACTTTATCGATATCCTAACTCAGAAAGAAAACCAATGGGCTTATAGGGACGATATAAAGACAGAAGCCGCTCTTTGGGATAATGTTCGTGGACATATTAACCGAATAAATATTGCACAGTTGGATGATGTTCCTATTACTAATGCCGAATTTAATCAAATAAAAAATGAGTTTCGGCGTTTGACGGCAACGCCTTTTTTAGCTTCCCAATGGCTACGTGGTGAAAATGGTATTGCCAGGATTTCTATTGAACGGGAAGATATATCTAAGGGTAATATATCTTTAGTCTTATTCAGCAATAAAGATATTGCTGGAGGTATATCCAGTTATGAAGTAGTTAATCAAGTTACGCCTAGCTTAGATAATTCCGAATATAATCTAAGAGGTGATGTAACGCTGCTTATCAATGGATTACCTGTAATACATATAGAACTTAAAAGTGAAAATGCAAAAGATGGCTACAGTCAAGCTTTTGATCAAATCGAAAGATATGCACAAGCTGGTTTTTTTGATGGAATCTTTGCCACTGTACAAATATTTGTTATTAGTAATAAAGTTTCTACAAAATATTTTGCCCGTCCAAGTTCAAATGCTGGTTTTAAAACTGCCAAAAAATTCTTATTTAACTGGAGAGAACCAGATAACACGCCTGTTGAAGAGTTATTCGATTTTACAAGGAAAGTTCTTCGTATTCCTATGGCTCATGAGCTTGTAAGTCGTTTTACTATTTTGGTAGATGATAAAAAGAGTCAAAAATATATTATGGTTTTACGGCCATATCAAATACACGCTATAAAAAGAATAATGCATCAAGCTTCCAGCCACGAAGGAGGTTTTATTTGGCATGCTACTGGCAGCGGTAAAACAATAACAAGTTTTGTTGCAACAAAATTATTAGCACAAACAGCAAGCGGTGTTTCACGTACAATTATGATAGTGGACCGTAAAGACCTTGATAGCCAAACAAAAAATGAGTTTAGTAAATTTGCGTCAGAATACAGCACAGGGCTTACGTCTGGAGATGTTACCGATAATACTTTAATTGTAGGCATAAACAACCGGCGTGAACTTGAAAGAAACATTATCAGCAAGAATAATAATAATACAATCATTATCACAACTATACAGAAGCTAAGCCTTGCCATAAAGGAAGCCAGAGAAGATGAAAAAAATATATTTGATAAATTAAAAAGCGAGCATATTGTTTTTATTGTTGATGAATGTCATAGAGCTGTGTCTGACCGTGAAATGAAAGAAATAAAAAAGTTTTTCCCGCGTTCTACATGGATTGGACTTACAGGAACGCCAATATTTGAAGAAAATCAAAAAGCTGAAATGGGAGCTTATGCCAGAACAACATTTCAGCAATATGGCGATCTTCTGCATGCATATACTACTAAAAACGCTATGGATGATAAATCTGTATTGGATTTTCAGGTGGAGTATCACTCTCTACTCAGTGAAGAAAATGAAGAAGAGTTGTATATAATAGAAATTAAGAAAAAATATCCGAAAAGTGATCCTATAAACAAGTTGAAATCTCTGTCCGAAATCGAAAAAGAAGCTCTTATTAATACCTCAGAATATGAGAATGATATATACATAGAAGCAATGTTGAAAAAGATATTTCGCCATCAAAATATACTTGAAAAATTTAAAGTTATTGATGGTATACCAACAATGAGTGGAATACTAACAACTCACTCTATTGCTCAGGCTAAACGAATATATCGTAAATTAATTGAATTGAAAAATGCCGGAGAACTTATTTCTGGTAAAATACTGGACGAAAAAAGAAAACTGTATGATATTGATTTTCCTCGTGTTGCTATAACTTATTCTATAGCTGAAAATCAAGATGAAAAAAACAATGCAACAAAAGAAATTGAAGAAATAATGACAGAATACAATGCAATGTTTGATACTAGTTATACAGATATTGATTTATATAATCAAAATATAAACAACCGTTTAGCAAAAAAAGAAATTCAATATCAAAAAGATGGACAATGGCTTGATTTAGTTATTGTAGTTGATAGATTATTAACTGGATTTGACTCACCAACAATTCAAACTCTTTATGTAGATAGGGAATTAAAATATCATAAATTGTTACAAGCATTTTCTCGTACAAATCGTGCGTTTCCCGATAAGAAAATAGGAATGATTGTTACATTCAGAAAACCAAAAACAATGACAGAAAATGTAAGAGAAGCAATTCGTCTTTTTTCGAACGAAGCAAGAGAATGGGAAAAGCTTGTCCCAAAGGAATATTATGAAGTACATAAGAATTTTATTAACGCTCATAAAACCTTTAAAAAAGCTAAAAAAGAACTTGAACAAGATCCCAATGATTTAAAAAAGCGCCTGCAGAATATTAAAGCTTTTCAGGAAATGAAAAATTTTGCTGATGCAATAAAAAGTTATGAAGAATTTGAGCGTGATTTTATAGATTTATCTGTTGTTCTTAAAACAATTAATAATGAAACTGGATATATAGAAAACGAAAAAGCGGCAGTAAAGGAAATACTTAAAGAACAAGGTGCAGGTGAAGAGGAAATAAGACAAGCGCTTGAAATTGAATTTTCTTTTGACCAAAATGCAACTCATAAAGAAAAGATAGATAGTTATTATATTAGCCAGCTTTTAAGAGATATAAAAAATGAGGAAAGTAAACATAAATTTGATGAGATTGTTAAAACTAAATCCAAAATCGTCCAAACAACTTACGATGAAGCGCTGAAGAGACTTTTAGTTAGTGAGCCAGAAGTATTATACAAAGTAAGCTGTCATTTTAAGAACACTATAGAAGAAGTAATAAAGGAAACATCTGGTATTTTAAAAGTTCCAGAATCTGATTTGCATACAAGTTTTAATGAATACAACAAGGACAAGGGTGATATTCCTTATATCAATTTAATTGTAGAAAATTCCGCATTCACAAAAGAAGATTTTGAAAGATCGTTTGATAAAAAATATCGACAACGCTATCAGGTTATAGAAGGCTTCTGGAAAAAAACACTAGAAGAAAAACTATTACCTCTAAAAGAAGAAATCTCGGCATACGGGAAGGAATAAATTATGAGTGAATTACATACCCAATTATGGGCAAGCGCTGATATTCTGCGCGGGAAGATGGATGCATCTGAGTATAAAAATTACTTGCTTGGGTTAGTTTTTTACAAGTATCTGTCAGACCAACAACTGCGAGCTGTTTATGAAGAAGAACATGGTAAAATTAAAGAATATCCAAGCTGTAGCGAACAGTACAATGGACTTCTGGAATGGTATAAAGATGATCCTGCTGATATTAAGAAGACGATTTCAAAAAAACTGGGTTATTTTATTGAACCAAACTACCTTTTTTATAAACTCAGAAAAAAAGCAAGTGAATATGAACTTCAAATTGATGATCTTAAAAATGCTTTTGTAAAACTTGGAAAGCAAGGTGAGCATTTTACAGGTTTATTTGATGATGTAGACCTAAGTTCTACCAAATTAGGTGCGAATGCACAACAACGCAATGTTACAATTACAGAAGTAATTAAAGCTCTGGACGAGATAGACCTTTTTGGACATGCAGGCGATGTTATCGGTGATGCCTATGAGTATCTTATTGGTCAATTCGCTGCCGGCGCAGGCAAAAAAGCAGGTGAGTTCTATACACCACAATCAATAAGTAAGATAATTTCGGAAATTGTATCCATTGGGCAGGAAAACACAGCACCATTTCATATTTATGATCCTGCAATGGGTTCTGGTTCCTTGATGCTCAATATTCGCCAGTTCATAAAGAATCCGCGAATGGCGCATTTTCACGGACAGGAGCTTAACACAACAACTTTTCATCTAGCCAAAATGAATTTGATTTTGCATAACGTTGATCAAAATCAAATGCGTCTTAGAAATGGTGACACTCTTGATGAAGACTGGCCAACCGACGAACCATATTTATTTCACGCTGTTGTAATGAATCCGCCGTATTCTGCAAACTGGAGCGCAGATGACAAGTTTTTAAGTGATCCGCGCTTTGAGCGTTTTGGAAAACTTGCGCCAAAGTCTAAAGCAGACTTTGCGTTTTTACTGCATGGCTTTTATCATTTGAACGAAAAAGGAACAATGGGAATTGTACTTCCTCATGGTGTGTTATTTAGAGGAGCTTCTGAAGGCACAATAAGAAAAACATTGCTTGAAATGGGAGCGATAGACGCAGTTATTGGTCTTCCTCCTAACATCTTTTATGGTACAAGTATACCAACTGTTGTATTGATTTTAAAAAAGAATCGCAGTAAGCGTGATGTATTATTTATTGACGCTTCAAAGGGTTTTGAAAAGCAAAAAAATCAGAATAATCTGCGTGTCGAGGATATTAAGAAAATCGTAGACACTTATAAAAAAAGAAAATCTATTCCACAATATGCTCATCTTGCCAGTCATGATGAAATCGTCAGTAATGATTTTAATCTTAATATTCCACGTTATGTAGATACTTTTGAAGAAGAAGAGCAAATCGATATTGTTGCACTTAGCCAAGAAATTACTGATTTAAATTTGCAAATAAAACAGAACGAAACCGAATTTTTAAGTTTACTTAATAACCTTGCTGTAACAGATGAAACCAAAGAGATAATTCAAGCTACCAAGCGAATTTTTAAGTAAGGTTGAAATTGAATTAACTCAATGAAATAGTTAATTTTTTTCCAACCGCAAAAGCAAATCGTTCAAGAGAATCAATTGAGGTATTAAATGCAGGATCTAAAATATTATCAACAGCAACTCTTGAAGTTTTCATTTTTTTTGCAACGGTACTTTTAGTCAAATTCTGTTCCTCCATAGCTTGCCTTAATTGATAAGTAATGAGTTTTTTTGCAGCCAATTCATTGACATCTTCATGAATATCCTGCTCTTTTAAGAAATCATCAAAATTTTGACCAATACCCTTCATTGTTTTCTCCATCTTTTCATACAGGACGATAATATGTCCTATTGTTGCAATCTTTTAAATTCCTTCAATCGTCCAATTGCAACATCAATCTCATTTAACGGTGTTTTTTGTGATTTTTTCACAAAAGCATGAAGTAAAATAATCTTTTCATTATGAAAAGTAAAAAATACCCTGCTAATACCGTCTTTTATATTACTTCTTATTTCCCATAAATCAGGCTTTAGTTTCCTAACTAAAGGTAATCCTACAGGGAAACTATTTTGAACTACTCTAATATCGGCTCCCATTTCCTTTTGATCATTTTTAATTTGTTCTAAAATAAAATCTCTAACAGGTTGTTTGCCGTTTTCAGTTTCAAAAAATACGACATCAAAGACTTTTGGTTCCTTCTTTAGCATTTGTTAACTTCCTTTAAATCACTATTATTCCTCGAAACCGCAACATTGTTCCCCACTACTAAGAATATATTAAATGTACAATATATTGTGCATCTTGTCAAGAGCTTACTTTATCAAGTACTTACGCTTGTGTAAAGCGATAGTATATACTAAAATATGTATTCGTTTTTGGGTGGTATGCTATAATGCCAGAAAAAAATGGCAAATTAGAACCAACAATTCGCTTCAAAGGTTTCACTGACGCTTGGGAACAACGTAAGTTGGGGGAGGTTGCGGATATTGTTCGAGGAGCCTCACCAAGACCTATTGAAGATCCAAAATGGTTTGATGAAAACTCTGACGTTGGTTGGCTTCGTATT
>WQYB01000089.1 GCA_009781475.1 Treponema sp. | reverse complement strand
ACGCAGCTAAGGCGTATTCGTAACTGTCAGTTTTGGCAGTTAAATTTTTGCCCAATCAGGAGATGAGCGCTCCATCTGCAATCTATACCCCGAAGACGTACCAGTCGAAACCGGTGCACTCCCTAACTAATACAAGCACCATTATACATCATCGTGCAAATCTAATGCAAGTATTAACACACAATTAAAATTTGTAAATTTTTCATTTCTGTAATATAATATAACTATTATGGAGCAGCTTCCAATGTTTTCATCGGATGTAAAAAGTTCACAAGTTTTGTCGGATGATGAAGAAACACTAATAGAAAAAATTGAAACTTGGCTTAAAGAAGGTGATCCTCAGGATTATAATTTGGTACATGAAAGATTCCGCAGGCTGCGCAGTTTAGGGAAAGCGGTTTTTGATTATCCTTCAATTAGGGAGACTAAATATGTAAGGGATGTTCTCCTTGACGAACATCAGCTTGCAAAATCTTTATTGTTTTTTTCTGCTTCCAATCATCTTTTGCGTACTCCTGCCAAGGTTGCAGCTCTTCGCAGTTTTTTAATAGCGAAATTTCACGCTTTTTCTTTACTTGCCAAGCTGACCAAGGGAAATAACGATTTATATACCCCAGCGAAAAATATTTCCTATTCTGTAGTTTTTACCTTGATGGCGGAAGATGTTTATTTTTCCTGTCTTGATGATCCGGGTTTTTCTGAAAATACCAAATCCAAACTTGCTTATGATTTAATTGCTCTTTGGGATAGCGGTAAGGATTCAAGAAGTATTCATCACCTTATGGCTTTATCTTCACTTTGGACAGCCAGAGATTCCGCTCCGCCAAGTTTTGGAACAATGGACGGGAATATGGAATTATTGCGAATATCTATCGATATGGGTACTGAAACAGAATGGGAAGATTTTTTAAAAGAAGAATCTACTAACGATAATACAAGATGGGCTTTGGAAGAATTCCTTTTTGGTTTATCTTATGAAGAAATTATACAGGTACGAAACAGGTTAAAGCGGCATGGTATAACTTCTGTAAGCCATGAAGAAGTGCGATCATACCTTGATTCTAAACCTGTGTATTCCATGTTTAATGATCGCGATCCAAGAGCTATTTATGATTTTTTCATTGAAAGGCGCGATTCTTGCACCCTGCGAAAGAGGGTAAACGCACCGGGTCCGCGCCAAACACTCGAAGAAATCTATCTAAAATACCGCATTATACTAGAGTCCAATTAATCTTAAATTTTATATCGCATGCAATACGATAATCACAAATTTGCAATTCGATATCTTATTCATTTTCGTGTTGGTTCGTGTGGTTCGTGGTTAAATCTTTGTTTCAATATTTTTGGACTTCGTCATTAAGGTGCTCTATTGCAACACCGGCTTTTTCAAACATAACAAGTGAATCATCACTGTCCTGGTAGCGGCGCTGGCAAACGACCCGTTTTATTCCGCAGTTAATTATCAGCATGGCACATGTTCTGCATGGGGTCATGCGGCAATAAAGAGTAGCGCCGTCGATGGAAATACCCTGTTTTGCTGCCTGACAAATTGCGTTTTGTTCGGCATGGACTGTTCTTACACAATGCGTAGTTTCTTTCCCGTCTTCGTGCAGCATCTTTTTAAATTGATGACCCACATCGTCGCAGTGAGGAAGCCCTGCAGGAGCGCCTACATATCCTGTAACAAGTATTTGCTTGTTTTTGGCAATAACGCAGCCCGACCTTCCCCTTTCACAAGTCGCTCGTTTGGAAATAGCTTCACATACTTCCATGAAATATTCATCCCAGCTGGGTCTTATATAATTACTCATTTTTACCTCAATATTTTAGGTATTTTCGCAGCCTGTGAACCATAGGTTCGAAGGCGAGAAAATACAAAGTCTGTCCGCAAAGTAACCGACTTTGTGGACAGACACAATTATATCATTCTTTTTGAAATATTTGAAGATTTGAGCAAATTCTGCCGATAATGAAGAGCCGTGAAGTATCTACATAGAATTATTTTATTATTTTTTATGGTTAGCGCTCTTTCCTCCGGAGCGCTCGCCTCAGACCAGTTGATCCATGTAGTCGGGAGAGGTGAAACTATCTATTCACTTTCCCGGCTTTATGGAGTAACTGCGGACGAACTTATGAGAGCTAATAATATAACAGATCCTTCAACACTTCAGGCAGGTAGAAGGCTTGTTATACCATCTTCAAATGATACAGCTCTGCCAATACATTCAACACCGTCCGTTTCAGGAAGCGCTCAAACGCTCGTTGATTACCGCGTTGTAAGGGGTGATACGCTTTTTAGTATAGCAAGAACAAACGGTATTACACTGCAGAATTTATTGGACATAAACAGGTTTTCTTCCAACCATGTGCTTAGAGCAGGTGATGTAATTAAAGTGCCGGGACGAGGCACTGCAGCGGCTAATCCTCCTGCGGGTAATGTCTCAGGTGCTAATACCTCTGGTATTCGAGCACCGGGTGATATTTATAATCTTCGCTGGCCTGTAGTTCCTAAAGATATAACCTACATGACAGGGCAAATGGGTGTTGTTGTGGAAGGTATTCAATTTGAATCTGTGTTGAGTCTTACACAGGGCAGTGTAGTTTCTGCCGGTCCCTGGCGGAAATTCGGCAGGGTAGTAATTATAGAAACAACAGGCGGTTATTACTACATGTACGGCGGCTGTGAAACTATATCAGTAAATGTAGGCGACAGGATAACACCCGGGATGGAATTGGGAAAATTGGGTGTTAATTCTGTATCAGAAAAACCCCAGCTTTTTTTCATGGTTTTCCGTAATGAAACACCTATGGATCCCGCATTAGCACCCAGAGCTGGAAATAATTTAAGGAGTTAAGAGGTAAGTGATGGAGATTGGATTAGAAAAAGCCGGCAAACGTTCCAGAAAGATTTTAGATAAAAATCATAAAAGAATAAAATCACAAAAAGATTCTGATCCTTTAGCGCTGTATTTCAGGCAGATATCAAAATTTCCGCTTCTGACGCTTCAGGAAGAACAAAATATCGGTGAAAAAATTATTAGTTTGCGGGTAAAACTGAAAGAACATGAATCAGAAAAAAAGAAAAATAAAAATGAAAGCAACCCCGATGATAAAGTATCTGAAAAAGCCGCTTTAGACAGCGCTCTTTTACATTACAAAAATGCAATGATAAATGCCAATTTACGCCTTGTTGTGTCTATTGCAAAGAATTACCAGCACCGCGGGCTTTCTCTTTTGGATTTAATTGACGAAGGAAATATCGGGCTTATAGAAGCTGTTGAACGATTTGATTACACAAGAGGCTGCCGCTTTTCAACTTATGGAACATGGTGGATAAGACAGGCTATTATAAAAAGCATTGCAGACAAGGGGCGCGTTATCCGCATACCCATTCATATGTTAAATACAATTAAAAAATGTTATTATGTCGCAAAGCAGTTAACACATGATCTTGGAAGAGATCCTAACGAAGAAGAATTGTCAGAATATTTGGGTGTTCCTGTTTCTAAAGTTAAAGAAATTGTAAAATTATCGCAGGAAACTACCAGTCTGGATACGATTGTAGATGACGGAAATTTGACCCGCCTTGCAGACTTAATAAAAGACGACACCAGAGCAGAGCCTTTTGAAATGGTTTTTTCGATGACTTTGCAGGAAACTATGGGTGGAATCCTTTCTCAATTATCTGAAAGAGAAATGAAGATAATCCAGCTTCGTTTTGGACTGACAGGTGAAAACCCCTTAACTCTTGAAGAAACCGGAAAGTATCTTGGTATTACCCGTGAACGTGTCCGCCAAATTCAGGAAAAAGCCATTTGGAAACTCCGGACATTGCAGGAATTACGGGAATTAAGAGAAAATACATAAATTCGTTGTTTTCTATAAAATTTTCATTTTTATGTCTGATTTTTTAATTTAAAGGGTTATATAACCCAATTTTATCCCATTATTATATTGACTTTATCGTCTTTTTATAGGATATTAGTATTATGAGTGATTATCTTGATCCCAACAATGAAGAGCTTCTCAAGGACTTTTTTAGCGAGGCTAAAATGCAAGTAGATACACTAGAACAAAACGTTTTGGTTCTTGAAAACGAAGGCGCCAACAAGGACGCTGTAGACGAGATTTTCCGTGCTGCTCATACGCTTAAAGGCGGATCTGCAACTGTGGAAATGATGGAACTATCACATTTTACCCACCTTATTGAGGATGTTTTTGACGCAATACGAGCAGGTCAGATCGCTGTCAACGGCGATGTAGTTGACACTCTCTTGCAAGCTATTGATGTTATTAAAGCTATGCTTGATAAAAGGATGGATGGAGAAGTTTATCAGGAAAATACCTCCGAAATCGAAGGAAAACTCCGTACATTACTGGGTTCTCAGAAAAAAGCAGCACCAGCACCAGTAAAGGCTCCGCCTGTAGCTGCAGCGCCTCCTCCTCCTGCTCCAAAACCAGCAGCAGCAGGTCAGGAACTTACCGAAAACGAGTTAATGGAATTAAGAGATTCTGTAGACGGCGGTCTTCCTATATATAAGGTATCTGTCAAATTTGATGAAAGCAGCTTGATGAATACAGTAGGCGGCATCCAGGTTTATGCCGTTTTAAAAAGCTCAGGTACTATTCTTAAAACTGTTCCCGATTTTGAACATCTTTACGGCGACAACTTCTTTCCCGTTGTTGATTATTATATTGCCTCTCAGCAAAACCCTGAGGCTTTGAAAAAATCTGTAATACTTCCTGATGTCAGTCTTGGAGCCGATGTAACGGATATTTCCGGCATTACCCCGAAATCTTCCGCTCCAGTTTATACGCAGGCTCCAGCTCCGGCTCCTGTCCAGGCTGCGGCTCCGGTACATGTTGAACCGGTATCCGCTGCGGTTGCGGCTCCAGCTCCGGCTGTGAAACCTGCCGATGATCATCATCCGGCTGATTTACACAAAGCAGGCGGATCAGAAGATGCTAAAAAAGCAGGCAAAGAAGCGGGAGCGATTCTGCGTGTAGATTCAAAACGCATTGACGATCTATTAAATCTTGTTTCAGAAACCGTTATTACAAAAGCTACATTCAACCAGATTAATACACAATTCTCTGTTCTTACGACACAACTTCGTGAAATTGAAAATCAATACCGTGAAAAAATCAAAAATCTTTTTGACAGTCTGCCTGATTTCCTTGAAAGTATTCAGGAAGGTAAGTCAATTAAAGATGTACGCAAAGAAATTAATGATACTTATGGTGATGTATTTACAATGTTTGACGGCTTTGAAACTTCATTCAAAAGCAGCATAGCGAAATTCCGTTCAACTTCACAGAACCTTGGACGAATCACCGGCGAACTTCAGGAAGGCGTTATGCGCATTCGCATGGTTCCGATCAGTCAGATATTCAGCCGTTTCCCGCGTCTTGTGCGCGATCTTTCAAAATCACTCAACAAAAAAATCAATCTTGTTATCGAAGGTGAAGATACAGAACTTGATAAATCAGTTATCGAAGACCTCCTTGATCCAATCATGCACTCTGTGCGAAACTCAATCGATCACGGTATTGAATCTGCCGAAGAAAGAAAAGCCGCAGGTAAACCGGAAGACGGCATGGTGCTTTTAAAAGCAGCTAACGAAGGTAATATGATCGTTATCGAAATTGCAGATGACGGTAAAGGTATCGATGTTGAAAGAGTTAAAGCAAAAGCTGTTGAACGCGGCATTATAAGCCCTAATAAAGTTCTTACCGATATAGAAGCCTTCAATCTTATTTTTGAACCCGGTTTTTCTACCGCTGCCCAAGTAACAAGCATTTCAGGCAGAGGTGTAGGTCTCGATGTCGTACGCCGTCAGATCGATGATCTTAACGGTACTGTTACGGTCAATTCAGAACGCGGCAAGGGAACCAAATTTATTATTAAACTGCCTCTTACATTGGCGATTATCCAAGGCTTGCTTGTCCGTGTCGGACCTGAAATCTATTCTATTCCAATTACATCGGTTATCGAAAGTTTGCGTATTAAACCGGATGAAATTAAAATAATCGATAATTACGAAGTATTTAATATCCGAAGCGATGTAATTTCTCTTTTAAGGCTCAACAGGCTCTTTGGAATTAAAACAGAAGAAGAACAGGATTATCATTTTATTGTAATTGTCGGAACGGCAGAGAAAAAAATGGGTTTTATGGTAGACAGTCTTATCGGCGAAGAAGATGTAGTAATCAAACCGCTGCGTGATCAGTTTACCAATTCTCCCGGAATTGCCGGAGCTTCTATATTAGGAGATGGATCGGTCTCTTTAATTATCGATGTAAGCCAGCTTCTGGAACTGGGATTAAAAAAGGAAATGGAGCAGCGCCGAATCCGCGAAGCTTCGACACGGTAGGTAAAATATGGCGGCAGTAATTAGAGATTTAGAACAGGTAAACGCCGATTTACAGGAACAAAAAGAACGTGTTGAGAATGTTGATTTTAAAATGGTAACATTCTCTCTTTCCGGCAAAGATTACGGCGTTGATATAATGAATGTAAAAGAAATTGCCAAAGCAGATAAATTTACCTATGTGCCTAACGCAGCTTCATTTGTCCGCGGTGTTTATAATCTTCGAGGTGATATAATTCCTATCATTGATCTTAGGCAGTTTTTTCATTTGCCTTTGGAAAGTAAAAATGAAGGAATAGAAAATATGCTTATTCTGCATATTAACGATCAGGTTTACGGAACTATTGTAGACAAGATCGATAAGGTTGTAGGAATAAACAAAGATCAAATCCAGCCGCCGCATCCAATCTTCGGCGATATTAACATTAAATATATAAGCGGTGTTGTAGAAAAACAGGGTGATCTTTATATCATCCTGGATGTTGTGCGTATATTTACAGTAACAGAAGAAGAGAAGAAACAATCACGTTCTACAGTTACCGATGGTGAATATTATGTACCGCCGCCTCCGGCTGGAGATCAGACTCTCGCTCAGCGTGCCGCTGCAAATACGGCTATTGGTTTTATTCAGGAAAGCCTTGCAGCGTTAAAGCGCTTTACAGTAACAAGTGTAAACGACAGATGGCTTCACAAACGTTTCAGCGATTGGAGTACAGGAAGAACGGGAGAAGCCTTGCAATTACGAAGCTCCTCAGATGCGGAAGACTTTTTGGATAATTTCCCGTCTCCGTGTTCAAGTGAGTTCTGGAGTGAATCATACGCTAATGCCATAAAAAAAGTACTTACCGATACTTCATCAGCAAATATAAGTGTTTGGAATATAGGCTGCGGAAAGGGTTATGAAACATATTCGTTCGCCTGTATATTAAAGGCAAAATATCCCAGTGCTAACATAAAAATTTGGGCAAATGATAATGACATCATGGCTGTATCACAAGCGCCGAACATGGTTTATGACTTGGAAGAGCTGCCGGAATATTGCAGACCTTTTATGGTAAGAGGTTCAAACGGTTATTCGTTTAATCAGGCTATCAAAGATTCGATTGTTTTTGAATATCATGATATAACGAATGAAAACTCCCTGCCGGAAGTTGATATAATTCTGGCAAGAGACGTTGTTTCGTTCCTGCCTGCGCAAGAGCAGACAAGGATTATAGCGGATTTTTCTGAAAAACTAAAAACTCGCGGGATTGTGATTATGGGCAGAAATGAGGAACTTACAGGTGTAATATGGCAGTCAATAGCCGATGATCCGGTTTCAGCCTATTTACATAACTCATAAAAAAACCGTTTATCACTGTACAGACATGTAAATTAATGCTATCATTAAGCTATTGTTAAGGAGAAAGAAATATGAGAGTAGAGTATATCAACCCTTTTGTGGAATCCGCATTTAGTGTTTTAAAAGAGGTGTTGAATTCTGATGTAAAACGCGGTGACATTTATCTTAAGCCTACTTCCATGTCCATAATGGGTGTAGCGGCTCTCGTAGGGCTTGCAGGTGATGTTGAAGGACGTGTTCTTTTTGATATGACCAAAGAAACGGCTTTACATATTGCAGGCGGAATGAACGGTGAAACTTTTACCGCTCTTGACGAGCTTGCAAAAGCAACCATTCAGGAACTTGCAAATATGATTACAGCTCAAGCAGTAACAAAATTGCATGATCTGGGTTTTAAATTCGACCTTACCCCGCCGGCTCTTTTTACAGGCGATAATATGGAAGTTTCTACAAACCTCGGTGAAGTAGAAGCTCTTATAGTTCCTATGGAACTTGGCACAAACGGAAAGATCGAAGTAAACGTAGCTATCCGCGAAAGAGTAAAATAATCTTTTTGCGGAGCCGCTATTGACCCTGGCGGCTAAAGCCAGGCGGTTTTGATCGCCGAAGTGCGGTTTAACCGCCGCAAAGGGCGGTTAGCTCAGTTGGTTAGAGCACCAGCTCGACACGCTGGGGGTCACAAGTTCGAGTCTTGTACCGCCCAAATGTTTAAATTTATCCGGCATTCGTTTTTTCGGGTGTCGGATTTTTTTTTGGAATATTTATATTATAGGGTTATACAAAAGGGAAGGTGAAACTTATGATAAACGATGATATTATCGCAATCAAAGATAACATTCTTGATATAGTTGGTGAAACTTGTGAAAAAATCATTTTATTTGGCTCTCACGCTTATGGAACTCCTCATGAAGACAGCGATTATGATTTTTTTGTTGTTTTAAAAGATAATACTGAAAAGCCTATTTTAGTATTGCAAAATATTTATGGAAAATTGGCATTAAATCCAAATTATAAAAGTGTGGATATTCTGGCAAATTATAAAAGCCGGTTTGAAGTAAGGAGTAAATTACCTTGTATTGAACGTACTGTTGCACAAAAAGGAGTTCTTCTCTATGACCGCGTTTGACTTAGCAAATGATTGGCTTCGTTATGCAAAAAGTGATCTCGTTACTGCCAAACAAATGTTTTATAATGTCAATCCGAAAGAGACAGAAATATCCTGTTATCATACTCAGCAATGTGCCGAAAAGTCACTTAAAGCTTTTTTAATTTCAAAAAATATAGAGCCGCCACGTACTCACGATCTTTTAGAACTAAATAATCTTTGTATGCTTTATGAACCGGATTTTTTATCATTAAAACAGCATTGTGTACACTTAAATCCTTACGGTGTAGCAGTTCGTTATCCTAATGAATTGGTAGTTGATGATATAATTGCAAAATCTGCTATTGATAAAGCACAGGTTATTTATGATTATTGTAATGAAAAGATTGGTTTAGATGAAGAAGGCTAGGATACAAAAGAATGAAAGAAAGAGTGGATTTTATGATATTTACGGCAAGGTTCTAAAACTTTCGACACTGCCGAGAGTTTTAGAATGCTAAAAAGTTTTACAGAACATTAAACCACCCTTGAATTGGCAAACTTACGGCATTATAATTAGAATAATGAGAAAATGTGTTATATTTTTGCTTGTTTTGCTCGCTGTTTGCGTTTTTACGAACCATCTTTTTGCGGACAGCGGCTTACGGATAATTGTTGAAGATAATAATACTGGTCTTACCATCACAGGCTCTGTAGGCAGAGCTGTTACCCTTGATATCCCTGAAATTATCGATGGAAAAAGGGTCACTATAATCGCTGATAGCGCATTTATTAACAAGGGTTTAAGAGAGGTTTCCATTCCTGATTCTGTAACAATTATCGGAGACGGTGCTTTTTCGTACAATAGACTGGAAACAGTAACAATTGGAAACAATGTAACAAGAATCGGCACGGGTGCGTTTACATCAAACAGGTTAACAAGCGTTTCGCTGGGTTCAAGTATTGTTACGATAGGTAAAGGTGCTTTTTCCAACAATATGCTTGATGTGATTGAGCTTCCTTCTACATTAACAACTATCGACGATTACGCTTTTTTTAATAATAGAATAAGAAATATTGATATTCCTGCAAGCGTTACAATAATAGGTGAAGGCGCTTTTTCCGGTAACAGGCTTACAACAGTTACAGTAGGTACAGGAGTTACAACAATTAGAGACGGCGCTTTTTACAATAATTTTATAACAAGCGTTACAATTCCTCCTTCGCTGCAAACATTGGGAAAACGCGCTTTTGACGCAAGGTCTTCCGATGGCCGCATCAGGGGAAATATCGTATTTGCTGATGTCAGCGGTAACATTTTATATACTACCGCAAACAATTTTGATGCATTTTATGAAAGTAACGGAAAAAGAGCGGGCAGGTATGTGTTAAGCGAAGGTAATTGGCGGATGGAGTAATCAGAAAAATAATAAAAAAGCATGTACGCAAATCCCCGTGCCGGCTAAAAGGCTGAATTAGAAATAATATTTTATAGCTCGTCAATCGCTCACGTTGTGGATTATTATTTATTAAAAAATGTTTTATTTCTACAAAATTAAGAACGATT
>WQYB01000088.1 GCA_009781475.1 Treponema sp. | reverse complement strand
TATTTAAATAATTGCAATACTTTTTTAAAAATATTTTTATTTATTTTAACTAATATTATTTTAATTATCTTTTAGTTTATTTTTAGTTATTATATATATTATTTATACTTATTGTATTTACTTTCAATTTTTACTAATATTCTCTTTAATTTAAAAGAATATTTATTAATTTAATTATATGGCTCCACTTGTTAAATTTGTTTATCATTTTTAAAAGTTGCTTTTTTCAATTACATTTTAAAATTAGGAGGTAACTTTTTCCCATGTTAACATTTGCCCGGGAAGCTGCAAAAAAAGGAGCTCTCTACCCCTGCGCTTATAACGCTGCAAACGAAGAAGCTGTTGCCGCTTTTTTAAATCAAAAAATCAAGTTTACTGATATACCTAAAATTACAGAGCAAGTTTTACAGGCGGATTGGACAGGTGATTGTATGAATTTGGAAACAGTGCTTGAAGCGGACAAAAAAGCAAGAGAAAAGGCAAGTTCTTTTATTAATTTTTAAGGATTTGATCTGCCTGGTACTACTCTGCCTTGCGCTTCTCTCAATTCATTATCGTCAGTGCGCCTGCGATCCATTTTAATTAATAATATCGGAGGGTTTAATTCATCAAAATCAACATTATAAAAATGACCCATATATTCGACAGTTCCGCCAAGCCATTGGTATCTTCCGCCAAATCCGTAATTTATATTAAACATTATATTCAAACCTTCATCAAATGAAATATAAATTGTTTCTTCATCTTCAGAAATAGATTCAAATATTCCCTCTGTATTGGAAGAAATTATTATTGTATCATTAATGCTTCTTATGTGAGTAAAACCAGTACCTGCAATAAAACCTATTTCATATACACCACCGTCAATTCCGCCGTCTTCATGTTTCAAAATCATTGTTTCTGATATATAAAATTGGAAGTTTTCAATATTATCCTTGCCAACCTCTAAAGTAATTGAAGGAGTAAATGGTTCTAAAGGTAATGCAGGAGGCGCAGGCAGAGACGGTTGAGTTGCTGAACAAACCGGGCATGTACGGCATAAACGCTTATTAGTACAGCAACCTGTCATTATAATAAATATAACACTCAGGAAAATTATATTTCTAATTAAAACACCTTTAAACGGCATTTTAGAACCTCCGATTTTTCAAATTAAACTTCATTTAGTTTTCTATCTGTATTTTTATATAATAATCCTAACAGGATTTTGTAAATAAGTCAAGAAAATGAAAAAATGATTTTAACAGGAATTTTGGCGTTTAAGCCTATAAGGATTAGAAATGACAGAGTCCGATTTACGGCATATTTTAAGTAAGAATATAAAAACATTAAGAAACCAGAGGTCTTTATCACAAATTGAACTGGCTGAAAAAGCCGATATTTCCATTCCTTTTTTAAGTAATATCGAACGAAACATAAAATGGCCTCATCCAAAAACACTGGTAAAAATCGCAAAAGCTCTTGATGTTGAGGTTCATGTGCTTTTTCAAAAGAAAAAATCAACACAATCTGCCAATGCTCAAGATACTATTATCAAGTTTAAAAAAGACATTACAGTATCATTGCGTAAGTCTGTAACAGCGGCAATTAATAACTCTATTGAATCAATATGCACTCATTATATAGACGATATTACCGATTAACCAAACAGTTTGTGGTTTAATTTATATTTACTTTATGCTAGAATAAAAACATGACACTTATAAACATACTGCTTGGACTTATCGGGCTTGGAATTGTAGTCTTTTTCCATGAGCTTGGGCATTATCTTGCCGCGCGTTTAGTGGGAATCAATGTAGAGGCGTTTTCCGTCGGTTGGGGCAAGCCCATTTTAAAAAAGAAAATCGGGTTTACAGAGTACCGTCTTGGAATGTTTCCAATCGGCGGTTATTGCAAAATGCAGGGAGACAGTGATTACAATAACGAAGCCTATAAAAATATGGCAGAAGGTATAAAACCTGAAAAAGGTTCATACCATGCGGCAAGCCCGGCTGCCAGAATTCTTGTTTCTTTTGGAGGTCCTTTTTTTAATTTACTTTTTGCGATACTTCTATTGTCTATCCTTTGGGGGATTGGTTTTGAAATTTGGACTACAGATAACAGGGTTATTTTATCATCAGAAATAACCGGCGAAAGATATCCGGCTGATTATGCAGGTTTCCAAACCGGTGATCGAATATTAGAAATTAACGGCAGAAAAGTTACCAATTTCTATGAAATACAGGATAACATTGTTTTTAATCAAAAAAAGAATATACCTGTTACAGTTGAACGCAACGGAAGTATTGTTCATCTGCAAATATCTCCCGAGCTTAATTTGGAAACCGGAGCCAGATTAATCGGTGTTAATCAATGGATTGATCCGGTTATCGATACAATTATAGAAGACAGTGTTGCGCAAAAAGCAGGGTTAAAAGCCGGTGATATAATTATTTCAGCTAACGATGAACCGATTTTAAATACTTTTGATTTTACGAGAATCAGAACACAAGCCGAAGATTCATTAACTTTAACATATGATCGAAACGGCACTATAGGTCAGGTTGTTTTTAAAGATGATGATCTTGGAGGACTGCTTGGTATCCAATGGCTTATTTCAAGTTATCAAACACCCAATTATTCAATTTTCGGCTCGATAGGAAAAGGTATACAAGAAAGTTATAAAACTCTTATACGATCTGTAACAAGTCTTCAGCTTCTTTTTAAAGGGATTGATCTTTCTCAGGCTGTTTCAGGTCCTGTAAGAATTACGCACATGATGGGAGAAGTTGCAACACAAGGGTTTGGACAAGGGTTTGGAATCGGTTTTCGTTCCATAATTCAATTTGTCGCGCTTATATCAATTGCACTTTGTGTAATGAATATGCTGCCATTACCCATTTTAGACGGCGGAATGATAATTCTGTTTATTGTAGAAATGATCCGCAGAAAACCTGCACATCCAAAATTTATCGCGGTTTTCCAAACTTGCGGTATGGTAATTATTTTCAGCTTAATGTTGTTTGCTCTTTTCGGCGATGTAATGTATTTTATAAGACGATAATTATTCGCATGGAGGGATTATAATGAAAAGAAATATAACCTGTTTATGCAGCGCAAACTTTCAATTTGAGTATAATGATGAAATAGATTTGGATGTTAACCCGAAAATCTTGGAAGAAATTTCCAAAGGGACTTTTATGAGTTCAACCTGCCCTGCCTGTAATAAAAATCATAAACCGGAGTTTAATATATCATTAATATGGAAATCCAAAAATTTAAAAATGAATGTTATCCCTGAACTTGAAAGAGGCGAGTTTTACCGTAATAAAAAAGATGTTAAAGATATTGAAACAATTATCAGTTATCCTGAAATGGCAGACCGCCTGGCAGTAATAAAAGATGATCTTGAACCTGTTGTTATAGAAACCTTAAAATCTTTTATACTGGCAAAAGCGGCAGAAAATTATCCCGACAAGGATATAAATGCTTGGTATCACTGCAATACAGATTCGGGAGTTGAATTTCATCTTGATGGAATCAGAGTAGATGAAATTGCTGTTATGAGAATACCAAAAGATGTATACGAGAAAACATTGCTCGATTATAAAAAACATCCCAAGAACACTAATTTTACATCACTTAGAGTCCGCTCTTATATGTCGGTTCAAAATATTCTGCGCCCGGATGCCTTAAAATAAAGTAAACTAAACTAAAAACTAATCGTGAGCCGGGTTTTTCTTAACTTTCTTGATTGCCTGTTGTACTGCGACTTTTACGCTGTCCGCATAGGCTTGTTCTGTCATTGCCTGAGAAGCATAAAGGGTTCCCAAAAGCGAAAACCTGTACAATGGCTTAACTGAATTAAGCGAAACTGCCGCAATATCTACAATACATTCATTGCATTTGCACATTCCATGTTCAGAATCAATCTGTTTTTCTATCTCACGGATAACAAGATTTTCAGCTTCGTTTTTTAATAAATCAAAATCGTATTCGTCTTTAAAAGCCATATTTCCCCCCAATATAATTATTATATCAAAAATTTAATTATTTTCAAGTATTTTCTTTTGATAAAGGTGCAAATTTTGCGTATTTTGTTACCATTTCAAGTTTTACTACTCCCGTAGGACCGTTTCTCTGTTTTGCAATAATTAAATCTGTCGGTATTACATCTACAGGCTGCGGATTTTCATCTTCTTTATCTTTTTTATTTTTTTTCGGCTGTTCGCGGTTTAAAAATAAAACAAGGTCTGCATCCTGTTCTATAGAACCTGAATCACGCAGATGAGCCAGTGTGGGAGCTTCCCATTGCGCATCACGAGTAAGCTGGCACAGTACAACTACAGGGATATGAAGTTCTCGTGCAAGCCCTTTAAGCGATCTTGAAATTTCAGAAATCTGTTCGTACCTTGGAAGAGAATTATTTTCATGCCCGATTAATCCCAAATAATCGATAAAAATAATCTGTACCTGATTTTGCGATCTCATTTTTCTTGCCTGCGCTCTTAAGTCCAAAAGTTTCATATTCGGCATATCAACAATATGGAAAGGCGCTTCATAAATAACGCTCATGCTGTTTACGACTTTTCTGTAGTCATCTGCGCTTAAAAAACCTGTGCGAAGGTTTTGCGCTTTTACCATCGCTTCGCTGCTTATAAGACGCTGAACAAGCGCTATGTCTGACATTTCAAGAGAGAAAAACGCTGTAGGTATCTTTTTATGAAAAGCAATATCTGATGCCATGTTTAATGCAAGCGCTGTTTTTCCGACAGAAGGTCTGGCTCCGATAATTATAAATTCATCGCGCTGAAAACCCGATGTCATTTGATCTAGTTTTTCAAAACCCGATGAAATACCGGTTATAGGATTTTTGGATTTCATAACAGTATCCAAAAGTTCGATTGTTTCTCTTAAAACCTCGCGGATTTTTCTTGCAGAAAAAACCTGCCCTTCATCTGAAAGTACAAATATTTTATTTTGTACTTCTTCCAAAACTTCTCTTGATCCTTTTGAATCATCATAAGCGCTTATGCTGATTTGTGACGCTACTTTTAAAAGTTCTCTTTTAAGCGAATAATTTTTTACCATTTGCGCGTAATAGTCGATATTCGCGCTTGAAGGAATTACAGTTGTAAGGCTTGATACATAAGACGCTCCGCCCGCTTCATCGAGCTTTCCCATCTGTTTCAATTCCTGGACAACGGTTTGAATATCCGGGCGCAGTCCTTTGGCATCCAGGCTTAAAACAGCTTCGTATATACGGGTATTGGCGCGTGAATAAAAATCATTGGGGCGCAGGTGCAATTGGATGGCGGCAGTTACAGCCTCGTTATCCGCAAGCAAGCTGCCAAGGGCAGCCTGTTCCAGATCGTCATCATGAGGAGGTGTTTTATCCTTTGACCATTGAACCTGAGCCGTTTGAGCCATACCTTATTCGGCGGTTTCTTCTGCTTTTTCTGTAGTAGTTTCTGCTGCAGGCGCTTCCTGCGATTCCTTACGGAACTGCTGATCGTCTCTTCTTCCGCGCCTTGGAGCAGGTTTTGCCGAAGACTGTTCAACTTTAATTTCCGCGGCGATAATCGTTACAGAAATTTCTGCAGACTGGTTTTCATAAAGTTTAATTATAGCTTTATATTTACCAACGCTTTTAAAACCATTTCCTGCAAGCTCAATCCTTTTGCGTTCAATCTGGAATCCGGCTTTTGCAAGTTCGTCAGCAACAGTTTGATTTGTAACAGCGCCGTATAATTTACCGTTAGCTCCGGCAGGCATTGTAATATTTAATTCAAAAGCATCAAGTTTTTCTTTTAAACCTCTTGCATCCAGACGTTTTTGTTCTTTGCGAGCTTCAATTTCCGCTCTGCGTCCTTCCAGCATTTTAATCATGCGGGGAGTATATGGAAGCGCTATTCCTCTTGGAAAAAGAAAATTACGCGCATAACCTTTAGCAACTTCTTTTACATCTCCCTCTTCGCCGAGGGTTGCAAGGTCTTTATTTAATATAACTTTCATTTAAAGCTCCTTTATTCCGCTACATAGGGAAGTAATGCGATACTTCTTGCTTGTTTAATTGCCAAAGACAGCGCTCGTTGGTGTTTGGCGCAGGTTCCGGTAATTCGCCGGGGAAGAATCTTTCCTCTTTCTGTTATAAAACGCCTGAGTGTATCGGCTTCTTTATAATCGATTTTCATTTTCTGAGCGCAGAACTTGCATATTTTTTTCTTGAAAAAAACTTTTCCGCCTTTTCCGCCTCTGCCGCGATCATCACCGTCACGGTCATCCATGTGCATTTCCATTTCCCTGTCCCTGTCTCTGTCACGGCGGGAATGATGCTCGTTATCGAAATATTTATCATCAGACATATAAGCTCCTTGTTAATTAAAAATTCTTAAAACGGAATATCATCGGTAAAACTATCATCTCTTGATGAACCAAAACCTTGGGAATCCTGCGATGAAGATGATTGATTTGATGAATTATTCTGGTAATTTTGACGGTCACCTGAAGATGAACCTCCGCCTCCTCCGCCCAACAGCTGAACATAATTTGCAATTATTTCAATTTTTGATCTATTCTGTCCATCCTGCTGCCATCTGTCCTGGCGAAGCTCGCCGTTAACTCCAATCATCTTTCCTTTTAAAAGATATGATTGAAGCGACTCACCCTGCTTTCCCCATAAAACGATGTCGAAAAAATTCGCTTCATCTTCCCATTGGTCGCCGTTTTTTTTGCGGCGATTAACAGCGATTGAAAACTTGCAAACCGCCTGCCCTCCTGAGGTATACTTCAGTTCGGCGTCTCTTGTAAGGCGTCCTATCAAGGTAACATGATTAATATCAGCCATGTTAAACCCCTATTCCTCGATCCTTACAAAGAGGAATTTCAAGAGATTGGCGTTAAGTTTAAAGATACGATCAAGATTGGTGATTTTTGCAGGATCGGATTTAATCGTAAAAAGAACGTACTTTCCGCGTTTTCTTTTTTTAATTTCATAGGCAAGATCTTTATCCCCGAGTTCATCGGTTTTTTCAATCTCGGCTCCGTTAGCCGAGAGATCGGAATTCAACTGATCCCGCCCGGCTCTGTTTTGGTCTTCTTCCAGAGGGAAGATAACCGTAAGTTCATATCGGCGCATAGTTCCTCCTTATGGCCATATGTCCAGCATCTATCCAGCACCTAAATTCTTAGGTGCTGGACTAGGTGCTGGAAAAGAGGTTTAGCTTAAAGTGTTAAGCTGTTTATATTGTAGGAAAAATGGGAAAAAGTGTCAAGACAGGGAGGTCACTTGTAGGCATCTTGCCTGTTTTCAATATTAATAATAAATATTATTTTTTCCAGTTCATCTATTTTGTAAAATAACCTGTAATCCCCTATTCTGAAACGATAAATTTCTTTATATTTTCCTTTTAATTTTTTTATATTAACGCCAAAAAATGGATTATTTTTTAGGATTGGATATATATCATTTAATATCTTTTTATACAAATGTGTAAATTTTCTAACATTTATTTTTTTTGAAAATGTATCGGTTTCGGCTATTTTATAATCATCCAATTATTTTATATCTTCCTTTTTTTATATCTCCCAACCCTTTATCTATATCCTTTTCAAAAAACATGGTTTCTTTCATTTCATTATCATCAACAACATTATTATTAAATACATAGTTTATAGTCGCATATTCAATAAAATTAGATATAGTTCTCCTGTCTCCATCTGCTGCTCTTTTTAATGTATTATATACATTGTCATCAATACGCAATGTTATGGTTTTTGCCACGATTAACCTCTTGCTTCAATAATATTCATTTTTATTCAATTTGTCAAGTTTATTTATTAAGGTTGGAATATATTTACCTGCTACATTTAAATGTTCCTTTAAATGTAGCAGTTTGTGTTTCTTCGGAAATTCAAGTTTAAAGCCAATATATCATATTTTCTTCCATAAATGCAAGTAAATTAAACCCTTTTTTTCATTCATTCTACTCGTCAAATAATGCCACATTTAAAGGAAGGTTTAATTATAGCAGTTTGAATGGATCTTCCTACAAACTAAGGAGACAAAAATGGTAAAAAAAAGTTTATTGGTATTGGTTCTTATTATTTTATTCGCAGGAAGCGTTTTCGCATTTGAATTTCCGTTTGATATGAGCGCGGGAGGAGGTGCGGTTTTAGGTTATAACTGGGGCGGCGGAGGTGACGATTATTATTTTGATTATACATCTAAATTTCCCGCTATTGTAACCGGTATTTATGGTTTTTTTGATGCTACATACATTGAAGCGTCTGTTAGCCTATTATTCATTTTTAGTGATATTATTTTTCCTTATATTGCAGATGAAGACAGAAAACAAAATACAATCAGTTTGGGATTTTCTCTGCTTGGAAAGTATCCTTTTGATTTAGGTTTTATAACAATATATCCCACAGCAGGTATAAAATATGAAATATGTCTGTTTGGAAAAGAAGATGGAATTAAAGTCATATCAAAAGAACATAATGCTTTTTGGTTTTTAATCGGAGGCGGTGTAGACTATTCGTTAAACGAAAGAATGTACTTAAGAGGAACCGCTCTTTATGGTTTAAGGTTAAGCAATAAGTTAGAAAAAAGGTGGTATGGCTCGGATGCAAACTTAGGTCACGGTATTTCTATCAGAGTGGCAATAGGTTTTAATCTTTAATGAGTGCCACTAAGAGTACTAGACACCCTTTTTTCTTGACATTAATTCTCTTTTTATTATCTCATTCAGTTTATTCACAGGAGTCTAATTGGTTAGACGGATTTTTTATTACAGCTTCCGGTCAATACTATCTATTGCCAGATTTTGCAGGGATTAGTTCAATGGATTTGGCATCACGTTATGCCAGCTCTGCCAGCTTGAATCCCAAACCGGGTTTTAGAATAGGAGCCGGTTACGAATTGAAAAACTGGAGCTTTGCATTGGAAACAGGTTACAGTTATATTTCCGGCGATAATCCTTTAGTACTGGAAATTAAAATGATACCTGTTTTACTAAAAATGGGATACTCATTTTATCCTTTTAACAGTCTTTCGCAGCTTTCTATTACACCTACTGCCGCTTTGGGAGTTGTGTTTGTTAATGCACAGCATCATAAAGATATAATCGATATGCTTTTGGGGAACTTAACATATTCAAAAGATACTATCTTTTTACTGCAGCCGGGTGTAAGAGCAATATGGGATATTTTTCCATCAAGAAACAGAATATTGGAAGCGTTTGCGGGTTTTTCTTTAGATATAAATTTGGAAACAGACGGTATCATTCCACTGCCTCAGATAGAACTTGGATTAATTTTTAGACCGTTCGGAAGATGGAAATCTCAACCTAAAATTGAATCTATACAGGAAATTATTTTTGTAACAGAAGAAAGAGAAATTGAAAAAGAAGATGATGTAATAATCGAAATTGAACTTATACACTCGCGCAGAGTTTTTCATGTTTTATTTAGTCCCGATCAAACCATTCCTACTTTAGAAGGACTTAATAATCTTGATAATGCAGGCGCTTTGCTTGAACAGTTTGTAAATTATACTATCACGTTAAGAGGTTTTGCAGCTCCGTTTGTTTCAACAGCAGGACAAATGGAAGTAAGCCGGCAGAGAGCTTTATTTTGCGCAAATTACTTGTCAGAAGTTTTTAATGTCCCAAATGAAAATATCGCAATAGAATGGCTTGGATCAGCAGCTCTTCCTGAAAACACAGAATCTGTAAATCACAGTAGAAGAAGAAGCGTAGAAATCATTATAGAAGGATGGATTAACCCGTGAAAAAGATTATTTTTTTAATTACATTAATGAGCTTTATTTTAACCGGCTGTAACAACTTCTTCCACGATTTAATACCGCAAGACGGCAATAATATAACATTCTTTTCTATTCCCGGGCAGACTGATATACAAATATCAGATAACAATATTGTAATTACGGTTCCCCCTTTAACGCAGTTTGACAATGTTTTGCCTTCGATTAATGTTTCACCCGGAGCTACGATAATCCCTGTTACCAAAGATTATGTCCAGCGCGCCTTTGATGACGATCGCAGTTTTGGTTCTGCTATGGAAATATATCAGGGCGGAAACATGAGCGAAACTGTAATTAACATGATAAGCTCTAACCGCAGCTTTGTACGCCCTGTTATCGATATTCCTATTGACTTTCGCTACCCTGTTGATTTTCTTGTAATATCCGGTCTTGGAAATGTACGCAAATATACTGTTCGTATAGAAATCGATACAGGAGAAGGAAGATTTACATCATTCAGGTTTGACAAATTTTTTAACAGCGATCTTGTAAGTAATACATCAGGAACAATAAATTTACTTAATAAAGAAATAATTATTAATGTTTCATACCCTGTAGAAAATATTGCCTCTTACAAATTAATACCAACATTCGAAACAAATAATGCCCGTGTTTTTCTAGACGGAATAGAAATAACAAGCGGTATTACATTAATGGATTTTCTTAAACCGCCAACATCAGGTGATTTAACAAACCCTGTTTATGGAACGCAAGAAAAAACTTTAACTCTTAAGCGTAATAATTATCCCGATTCCATATGGACATTAATTGTAAATTTCAGCGAAGACCCTGATACAAGCAGGGCTATAACAGACTTTAGATTTACAAGAGCCAGAAATTCACTTATAAATGCAGATTACATGGCAGAAATTACACACAGCGGCGGAACAGGAACCATAAATGTTAC
>WQYB01000087.1 GCA_009781475.1 Treponema sp. | reverse complement strand
ATTATATTCTTCTTTAATCCAATATGGAATTCTGCTATCTGTATGCTTTACAGTATTATCAATTAGTAAAGGTAAGAATCGTTTTAATTTGCCGTTTTTTAAATATTCCTCTGCTTTATTTATTTCTTTTTCTACCCATGGACTTTCCATCGCTTCGTTTGAAATAAAATAAACAAATATTCCAGAAGCATCAATCCCACTAAATATTTCATCAATTGTTTTATTACCAATCTCAAAAGTCCAAGCATCATAGATTACACTAAATTTTCCAAGTTTCTTGGCAACCATTTCTACATAACCTTTTTGTTGACTGCTGTGTGATAAGAAAGCATTTATCATTGAATCACTCTCCTTAAATAATAAAAAATAATGTCTCTCTTAGCTTGTTCTTTATAAAGAATATAACATATTACTCTTAAAGTCAAGCATTACGACATCACACGTCAATAACGAAGGAAAATTTCACCACTAAAAGGGTCAAATTCATGAGGGAAAATTGCACCTCCACAAGGATTAAGCCGCCCACATGTTTCTCTCGTCAGTATAGTAGTATTTATTAATAAGGATTTTTGTTACGTCAGGCAAATGGTTATAAGTATCTTTATTTCGCAAACCCAAAGGAGACACTTTATAAAATTCTTTTCTATGTAATGCCATAAAACCTATCTTCTGACTAAATAAAAATTGAACTTTCTTTTTCACAATAGTTTTTTAGATTCTATTCGAAACTTAAAATTATAAAAAACCCACAATTGTCGGTTGTGCGTTCGTGGCGGACTGTAAATAATTTATCAAGGTCGTGAGAATTTCATAATGGAACAAATGCGCTTTCCTGTGACTGAGGTTGAATAGCAAACTTTTTGTTGAAGGCAGAAATGTAATGATAAAGTATACGATTTGCCTCTTCCATCGTGTTATTTTTTTATGTTTAAGCCATGTCGGCAGCCTGTCTTGCAAAGTACCCCATAATCACTCAATACGGCCTTTTGCTTGTGGCGTATGGGTGCTTATCATCGTTATTCCCAATCTCTCTTCAACAAAAGATCCAAACTGAGTCTTGTCCAGAGGTTTTCCTGCCAGTATTTCATCCGCTGTGCATTTCTCCTCTTTTTTAGTGTTTACGAAGAAAATTTCTGCCTTATCAGCGTAGAATTCAAGTGGAATACCGTATTTTGTAAATAAATCCATTTAGGGGACGTTACGTTTAACGATTTCGCAGCCCGAGGGTGCGATCAGCGTCAATTGTGTGTTGTATACAGTATGGGCGTATTTAATTTTTCTATTAATTATTTATAAATATTTTTGCAATAATATATAATTCATCGTAATTTATATCTTCAAAGACTGTTGCATCTATTGTTATTATTTTTCCAACTCCAATTTCACCCATTTTATAATATTTATGCACACTTTCAAAATTTTCTTTATTTTCACCTGCCGTATTATGAACCCAATGTCTTTTTCCCAATACATCTCTTTCCATATATCTTTTAAATAAAATGTCAAATTTCCCATAAAACAAAAATGTTAAACACTCACAATTATATTTTTCTAATAATATTTTAATTTGATCCAATTCATTATTCTTAAAATTACTTTCTAAAATACAAATATTATTAGATTGTATTGTTTTTTCGGCTATATACAACATAAGTAAAAAAGCAGCGAAACTCCCTTTTTTTTAACTATATCTTCAATAGAGCCAAAACCCTCTCCAAGTACCTCTTTTATAACATCTTTATTAAAACAAGGAATATTCAATAAATTTGATAATTTATTGGAAAATATAGACTTTCCAGCTGCACAGCATCCGCCAACCAAAATTATTTTATTTTGCATTATTTATTTTAAACATTATTTTTTATATTGTCAATATTTTCAGAATATCTTAGAGTTGTATTTCGAATAACACTAGATTAGTACAAAAATGCTTTTTCCGATTCTAGATGTTTAATAGATATATTGACAGTCGGAAAATATTAGTATAATATTTTTATTAAATTAAAAAAATAAGAAAGAAATATGCAAGATAAAGAAATCACGCACGAAGAATTGAAAAAATATCCCAGACTTGGCTGCTAAGAAAGAAGATGAGTACTTATATCACGAAGGATACGTATACTGCTCAATTTGCCTAGAGAGCGGCGATTATTTTGAAAATACAACAGTAATTAAAAGAGCAAAAAATAACGGGGAAGAAATAACCGCTTTTGACAAAACAGAAAAGTGTACAACCAGAGATGGTAACTACAGATTTTGGGAAGAATTATACCATTACTATCCTATGATCATAGACGGAAACGTGCATTTTAAGATTATATATGAAGAAATAAAAAGGAGTCCTTTGGGTGAACGCCCTTCTGATAGCTATGACGAGCAGCGAAAACTTACTGAGTTTATTTACAAGGTTAAAGCAGACGGTATTAGAGATTTAGAAGGCTAATAAAAATAAAAAGATTAACGAAAATATATGGTATCATAATGAATAAAAAATAATAAAACATCGCATACCAAACAAAAAATACTTCAACGGTGAAAAGCGCCGAATACGAGGTTATATAGAATGTTAAGTGCAAGTATATTGAGTTGACAAAATATAGAGAATAAATACTTGACAAAATATATTAAATAATAGAAAATATCAGAAATAAGGCATGTAATATATTATTGGGTTAAAGAATAAAAGAAAAAATTATTGAAATAATGGAAAAATGGGCAAAAAAATGATATACAGCTTGAATATGAATCATGGGGTAAAATTATGAAAATACGAATGGACGAACTAATACAATCTATCGGTACTGCTCTTAATATTGTTGAAAGCAGACTATTGGGAGCAAGTAACAATCATGGAAAACGCATTGCGGTACTATGTTCTCTAATGGGAAAAGAATTGAAAATGGATAAAGAGGAATTAAAGGCGGTTACAACTTGCGCTCTTTTCCACGATAATGCTCTGACAGAATATATACAATCAGAACATAAAAAAGATGATACACAGGGGAAAAATTTTAAGCTTCATTGCGAATACGGACAAAGTAATATTGAAAAATTACCCTTCAAAACAGATATAAATGGTTTTATTTTATATCATCATGAACATGCAGACGGCAGCGGTTTATTCGGAAAGAAAGAAGATGAAATTCCCGTTGGCGCTCAGTTGATTGCGATAGCGGATATAATTGATGTTATTCATCATTTGCAGCATTTACCGGTTGAAAATATACCATTATTACAAAAAGAAATAGAAAAACAAAAAGGCAAGCATTACACGAAAACGACAGCAGATGTAATGATTTCTATATTGAATAAAGAAACAATTTTTTCACTTAATGATGAAAATATAAGAAAAACTGCTAGACAATTATTGCCTGCATGGGAAGTAGAAGCACAGGACGAAGCAATAATTCGCCTTGCTGGTCTTTCTGCAAAAATTATTGACTATGCTTCTGTTTTTACGAGAAAACACTCTATTCAAATTGCAAATAAAGCTTGGCTAATGGGTAGTTATTATAATTTTGATCCTACTATGCAGGCAAAAATCTTTTTAGCTGCGGCGTTACATGATCTTGGAAAACTTTACACACCTACAGAAATATTAGAGAAACCCGGGAAACTTGATGAAAATGAATTTAACATAATAAAGGCTCATGTCAGAGGTACTTACGATCTTTTAAATGAAGTAACAGGTTTTGAAGATATTTGCCGTTGGGCTTCAAGTCATCACGAAAAACTGGATGGTACAGGATATTGCTTTGGAAAAAAAGCGGAAGAGCTGGACTTTATATCACGCCTTCTTGCTTGTACAGATATTTATCAGGCTGTTTGCGAAGAACGCCCATATCATCCTGCGCGAAACCACAACGATACAATGCAAGTATTGTTCAGCATGGCTCAAAAAGGGTTTATAGACAGCGGTATCGTTAAGGATTATGAAACAGTTATGGCGGATTATTCGCTTAAAGATGTGCCGTCTCCGATGAGTGAATTTTAATCTTGCAAAAAAGATTAAAAACATGTAGTGAATAAATGACTGTTGAAAATATTTTAATAAAAATAGAGGATTAAAATGGAATATGTCATTGGAAAGAAAATGGATTTAGAAAATATACTCAAATTATATAGACAATTTAATCAAGATATTGATATATTTGCTGAGTTTAAAATGGAAGATGCAAATATAGTTTGGGATGAAATAGAAAAATATAATATTAAATATTTTCTGGCAAAAGACAATGGAATAATAATAGGTTCATGTTATATATGTATTATTCCAAATTTAACATATAATGGAAAATCAATAGGATTTATAGAAAATGTAATAACAGATGAAAAATACAGAGGAAAAGGAATTGGAAAAAAATTAATGGAAATGGCAATAGAATATGCAAAAGAAAATAATTGCTATAAAATAATTTTGCAAAGTGGAATAAAAAGACCGGAAGCGCATAAATTTTATGAGAAAGTTGGTTTTAATGGGGAATCAAAAAAGGCATTTGAGTTACGTTTATAAACGTTAAATAAGGGAAAATAATAAAAACCACTTGACAATAGGCAATATATTGCGTTATAATAGGTAATAGGTTGCCTATACAGGAGGAAAAAATGAATAGAACAATCAAGGAAGAGTATATTTTTGGTATGGTTTTATTGCTTGCGAACAAATTACAGATTTGGGGGGATAATATACTTGAGGATATTACATTAAAACAGTGGTTTTTGTTAATGCTTATATCCAAAATGATTGTTGAAAATCCGACAATAAAAGAAATTGCAGAATTTTCCGGAACTTCAAGGCAAAACACAAAAAAAATGCTGGAGCAGCTTGCAAAAAAAAATTATGTAAAGATAAATAAATCAAAAACAGATGAAAGGGCATTAAATATAGTATTAACAAAAAAGACTTTTTCATATTTTACAGAAAATGAGAAAAAAGCCGCTGATAACGTAAATTTACTATTTAACGATATAACTAGTGATGAATTAAATGTTACAGAAAGAACACTGGAAAAACTGCTTAAAGTTTTCAAAATACAACCATTAGAATTAAAGAAGGTAAATTAATTATGAATAAATTACTGCATATATTGACGGTTTTAATTATTCTTTTAGCATTAATCACAAGCGGACTTGGGCTTTTTTATACAACAGATGGGCAACCATATAATTTCATAAATCAATATGGCGATAATATAAAAATATACGGTAATGGTATATATAAAAATGATACGCTTTTTATGGCTCCGATATTCAGAGGAACTGATTGTACAATATTCTTCCTGGCTATTCCTTTAACAATTATTTCGCTGGTATTAGACATTAAGAAAAATACAATAAAAACAAAATTATTTTTGACTTCTTTAATCGCGCTATTTGTTTATTATTCAGCAAGTATTTCGCTTGGGATTGTTTATAATGTATTGCATTTGATTTATATTGCCTTATTCGGAAGCAGTTTCTACGCTTTAATAACTGGTTTTACATTGCTGAAAAACTATAAGATTAAAAAAGATATAAAAATGCAAACAAATGGTTTAAAAATATTTTTAGTATTTTGCGGATTATCATTATTTATTGCATGGCTTCCTGATATTATTACTTCCATAATTAATAAAAAATCATTGGAGCTTATAGAAGTATATACAACACAAATTACTTATGTATTAGATATGGGAATAATATCACCATTAATATTTATTTGTATGTATAATTTATTAAAGAAAAATGATATAGGGTATATTCTTTTGGGAATAATTTTAACTATTTTAATAATTATAGGCATTATGCTGCCTATACAGTCAATATTTCAAATATCAGCTGGAGTAAGTATACCAATAGAAGCATTAATTACAAAAGTTGGAATATTTGTTTTATTGGCGATTGTAGCGCTATATTACGAAGTAAAATTATTTAAAAGTATATAAGGAAATTAGTTTTAAAAAATATTATCTGGAACTGGATTTAACAGAAAAGAAAACGGTATATATATGGGTAATTACGATCTAAAAGATACTCCAAAAATGATCAAAAAAGTTCATAAACAAAAAATATTTTTTGATAAATTAATTTAAAAAGTTTCGTGTGAGACTTTAAATTCATCAGTGGGTAATAAATGCTCACACCATGGGAGGAACGTATGCCATATCTAGAAAAGATTGAAAAAACAATGATTAAGGAAAGAATCCCACAGGAAATAATCAAAAAATTAAAAATAGAGCATCCGGTTAATAATGATCCAAAAAATGTTATTGCGGTTATCGAAAGAATGGATAAATTACTATCTGATGAACAACGGTTTGCTGTAATGGAAAAGCAGGGTTGTTGTAAAAGCGGTCAGCGTGATCGTGATTGCAAGGCATTTGGTATAGAACACAAAAATAAACCGCTTGCAGAAAAAATAAAATTATTATCTGGCATACAGTATATGATGATACCCCGCCTTAACAAAGATAATACAATTACAGTATCCTATGGCGGTAATCAAAATGGAATACATACGGGTAAAACAACTTGTTCATGCGGGCAAATAAAGGAATTAAAACAACCTTTTTCTGTAACGCCAACATTTTGCGGCTGTTGCGCTGGGCATTTTTTGTACCATTACCAAAATGCACTTGGGATTAAATTGAAATTAAAAGAAATTGTATCTTCGCCGTTAAATACAAATGGTGAAAAACCCTGTGAATTTAAATTTGAAATTGTTGATTCAAAAAATCAAAGAAGCAAAAAATCAGTAAATAAAAAGTAATTAACGCTGCGCCGTATGTTCAGCGGCCAGCAATTTTTATGGAAAATGAAAAACCGTCGATGGATGATTTAATTATTGAAACTCATATAGGGTTGGAAAGGCAAGGACCAGGAAATCATGAAATGACTATTAAGGCATTAAGCTTTATTGATGATCACGGTAAATTTCCTAAAACATTAGACTTGGCTTGAGGGACTAGCGGACAAACAATGGTTCTTGCACAAAACATTACTGGAAATAAAACAATAGAGGCTTATATTAAAGAAGATAAATATGAGATGGAGTTATTCTCAAAATATAAACAATATTACGGATATGTTTTTATATTGGAAAAAAAATATAGTAAAAATAAGTAATGGAAATTCAAGTAATAAATGTAAAAAAAATATTACCTGGAACAGGATATAATGACAAATTAATATGAAAAAAGGCTGGTACTGCATATAGCACACGATATATGATGTTCCACACCTTGCTTAATTAGTATACTACAATAAAATAAAAAGAATGTCAAGTTTTTTTTTGGAAATAAATTAAAGTTATTAAAATAATATTTCCTTTAGCTAGTCCTATGTATAGAAAAATGTCATATATTATACTTTTTGGGCTTTTCTTCTCTTGCAAGCATTTAAGAGTAATAAAAAACAACCAGATAAGCAGAAAAATTTACTTTTTACCTAAAAAATCCCATGAAAATATTAAAGTTTTTACAATATGTTAACCGATAAGTAAGCATTACCATGACACAGCTGAATGAAAATGATTTAAATAAAATTAAGGCAGCTATGCAGGTTATTTATGAATATAACTTACAATTGATCCGCAAGCACGAGCCAGAAAAATATTATTTTGAAAAAGTTAAGAATAAAAAATTGGGCTATGTTTTGTATGTGCGATATAGAGACAATGGAGTAGTAGTACCATCGCACTGGACAACAAAGACTAATGATATGATAGCGGCGGAACAATACGCTATAGAAAACAGGGAAATACTGCTAAATAAATATTATGGCAGGGATAATATTAAAAAACCCTGTAATGAACTATATTCTATCCTGAGAAAATACTATACAGCAAACTCTGAATATTTAGAAAATGATATTAGCCGCGGTAAATCTATAAGCAGCAGAGCCAGAACCAGTTATCATAATTTTATTACAAGGCAATTTATACCATACCTAAAGAAAAACAAAATAACGGATTTTGAACAGATAGACGTGCCATTATTGGCAAGATTTCAAAATCAACTGTTAAAAGGTACGGATAAAGAAGCAGGGCTAAAACCGCAAACTATAAAGATATATCTTTGGACCGTATCTAATATATTTAATAACCTTGTTATTAACGGTGAGTTAAAAATAAATCCTTGCAAAAATTTGGTAAAAATAAAAATAAAAAAAGAACGGATAAGAGGCTGTTATGAGATAACAAAACTTAAGCGGGTATTTAATAAAACATGGAGAAATCAATTATATTATCTGCTATGCATTGTTATATATACTACAGGAATGAGAAATAGTGAAATTGAGAGAATTAGAGTAAAGGATTTAATTGTAATTGACAAAGTGCATTTCATTAATATTATAGAAAGCAAAACTGAAAACGGCATACGGATAGTGCCATTACATGATTTTGTTTATCGTAAAATTATGTGTTATGTGAGAAAAAACAAAAAGAAAGACACTGATTTAATATTTAAAAATGAGGGAACTGTCAAAATAATGAGTAAGACTTACGAAAGAGCAAATCTTGAATTGGCAGAGTTTACAAAGTATACCCAGGGACAACTGCTGCAGGAGAATATTACATTTTATTCAGGCCGGCATTTTTGGAAAACATTAATGGATAGCGAAAAACTGGGTGATATAGAAGAATATTTTATGGGGCATAAGGTATCAGCCAATGTAGCAAAGAGATATAACCATAAAGACAAACAGGGAAGAAAAAAATTGCTTGAAAGGGCCAAGAAGGTATTTCAAATACTGGATAAATATATATTTGTTTAACATTAATATTATGTTTGCCAATATGCTCTTATAATGATAAAATCAATAATTAAAAAATAGGAGAAATTATGAAAAAACTTACACTGTTAGTAATAATTTTTGTATTTATATCTACGGCTTGTGAACAGAATAATTTTATATCTTATGATATTGATAGAAGGCCTACTGAAAGAGAAATTAAAAAAGTAGTATTAAAATCTCTGCAGGGAATAAGCGCAGAACCAAAAAGCATTGACATAAGAGATGTATACGGTCCTTATTATAGTTCTGATAAAAATCAATATGGTAATGATACGGGATGGATAGCATTAATTAATTTTAATTGGGTAAATATGAGAGGGCAACGCGAGCGTCAAATGTGGTATTTTGCGATTACTAATAATATTGGTATAGATATTCCGGATCAGAATAAAGCAAAAGAGGCATTTGAAAGGTATTATACTCCGAGTAAGTTCCTTCGTTAGAATAGTGTTTTTAATTGATCATTATCCAGGTCACTAAGGAAGCCGCCAGCCCTACGCCTAAGCTCAATGATATCGTCTTCCATGTTTTTAACTGTAATTCCAATCGATAATAATCTTGACGCAAGTGTACGTAAGTCGTTTGCATCCTGTCCAACGCTGACTGCAATTTCGGAAAGTTCTCCCTGTATCCTTCCAAGTCCAGCGTCAAGCTCTCCAATGAGTTCTGCAGCAAATCCCATCTGTCCGCCATATTCAATATCTCGCCCGCTATATCTGTAATCTCTCCGCTGGCTGTCTGTGAGCCTTCCAGTAATAAATCCTCCATAGAAGGAAAAGCTGCATATAACGATAATTGCAGCAAGAAAAACAAACAAATTAATATTAATATTTTTTTCAATATTGCACACATTTTTACTCCCTGATTATTTTATTTCGTAATGAGGCCAGTCAGCCTGCGGCGAGAGCCAGTCAGCTCCGCAAATTAGTCCTATAGCTCTGCCGCAGTTTCTTATATGTTCAAATTGCATTCTGAAATGCGCAAGATCCCATGTAGGATTTCCCCGGCCGTCTACAGGCAGCACATCCATCGCAAGACCTTCAATATGCTTGCTTTGCAAGGTCCAGGTAATTACCCTGTTGTCGTTCTGACTGCGGATAAGCCATAATCCGGCTTCCTGCCTTAATCTGTTTACCTCTTCAAGCGGTTGGCGCCCCTGCGCAAAATAAGCCGATTGAACAGCAGGCGTTCTGCGCCCTTCAAAAACAATATATTGATCATCTCCAAGAACTGCATCAAGGCGGCTTAAAAACCCTATGAATGCAGGCTGCGCTCTTTTATCAAGTTCAGTCAGCATTTTTTTACTTCTTTCTGTCATTATTGAACTCCTCCAATTTTATTATTCTCAGCATCATTCATTTGCGGATTCCAATACTTGCCTTTAACGCCGTTATTTGTTACCTGTATTGCCATGTAAGATGTTCCCATAGACACTGTTGCTGTAAGAAACGCCCCAATAGGAAACCCTTCATATTTATTAAATAAATGCAACGCTGCGGTTATAATAAACATCGCCCCTATTGCAGACATGCAGAATATAAAAGCCATCGTCTTGCTTATTTTCATCCCTGCTTTAACTCCCTAATTGCATCTTTAATAAATTCCATGGAAGCGGATATTTTTGTTAATTCTTTATCGACCGTATCGATTTTGTCGCGTAATTCCGTAACTAAAGTGTTATGCTCCACCCGCAGATTGCCGACTTTTTCACCTAACCCGTTTAAATCGCGTTCAATCTCAGTCATTTTTTGTTCGCGCTTTCCTTCTTTACATCCCTGTGAATAAAGGATTACAGCTAACGGTAAGAGAAAAATCACGGTCTGGATTAGTCCGTAGACTAACAATTTATCCTCCATTGCTTTATTTCTCATTTTCCGTAGCATCATCCGGTTCTGGACGCTGCGGCTGTTTTATCTCCCAGTCGTTTTTTTCTTCGTTCCACTCAACGCCGGAATGAGACGGTTTTTTTTTAGTCCAGTCATTGTTAGTTTCGTCCTCATCATGGAACCATT
>WQYB01000086.1 GCA_009781475.1 Treponema sp. | reverse complement strand
TATTGTTGAGTTGAGAGGTAAAAAAGTAATTCGTTTTTCGCCGTTCCGTGTGAATCGGCTTGGTATCGGGCGAACATTTCAGGACTTGCGGCTTGCTACGCAAATGACTGTTTATGAAAATATTTTGTTGGCGTTGGAAAAAAAGAAATTCGCCTACCCAAACAAAAATTTACAGAAATGTACAGATGAAATTTTAGAAACGGTTTCACTGTCAGAAAAAAGAAACGAGTTGGCGTGTGAAATTTCTTACGGACAACAGAAATTATTGACTATCGGCTGTTGTATCGCTAACAATGCGGAATTGCTTTTGATTGATGAGCCTGTGGCAGGGATTGATAAGGATAACCGATTGAAGATTGTACAATTAGTAAAGCGATTAAAGCAGGAAGGAAAAACCATACTGCAAATTGAGCATCATTTTGATTATATAGAAAAGACGAGTGATTTTGTTTTGCGGATGGATAAAGGGGTTATATGCGAAAAGTAGAATATATCGTTAAAAATATACCATCATTTCTTACAATTATTACGGGTGTATTTTATTTTTTCTACAATATTTTTACAAAAGAGCTTACTACATTTCAAATAATTGTTCTATCTGTATTAGTACTTATTTGTATAACATTCGTTGTTGAGCGTATGTTATCACTTGGTAATATAGAAAACGGTTTAGAAAAAATTTTAAACCACATTCCCAAAGATTCTATAATTGAATTTAGAACGTCTGAAGAGTGCATAGATGAAATGGAACATCTGTATAAAAAGACAAAACATTCTATTCGCTCTGCCAATTTAGATTATGAACACAGATCGTATCGTGAAGAAGATTTTGCTAAGGATAGGTTAACTGTAGTAAGGGATAAATTTGCTGCCAATGAAAAAATAGAGTATCAGTATTTAGTTTATCCGACACCCAGAAGAATAGAAAATGTGCGTAGAAACATTGCCAATGATAATACACGAAAAAAGAAAAGTTTCTATGCTATGATGGATATTTCTGTAAATAAGACGGAACAATTGCCATTCGCATCTTTCATGATATTCGATGGAGAACATATTATCGTGAGAAGTCCGTATGAAATTGAAAAATCGGAGCCGTATTTACTGATTACTCATCCATTAATTAGCGCGATGTTCAATGATTGGTTTGATAAGATGTGGAAAAGGGCAGAAGAAATTGAAAATATAGCTGCTTTAGATTGCTATATTGGAAAAAATAAAAAAAGTGATGGTGTAATTGCTTAAAGCAGAACATATAACCACCGGATACGGCAAAAAACAGATATTGACAGATGTTTCTTTTTCTGTAGACAAAGGTGATGTCGTTTTGCTTAGCGGCGGTAATGGTTCCGGTAAAAGTACTGTGTTAAAAGTAACATACGGCTTGTTAAAACCGTGGTTAAGCGCATCAGAAGGTAAAATAGTTTTTGAGGGGAAAAACATAACTGCTCTGCTAGTTTCAACAATGATAAGGCAGGGCATTGTGTATATGCCGCAGAAAAAAAATGTGTTTGATGATTTTTCAGTAGAAGAGAATCTGCTGACTTCTGCTGGAATTTATTCGAAAGCAGAGGCGCAAGAACGGGTAGATAAGGTATTTGAAATCTTGCCTAAACTCAAAACCATGCGAAAGCATACGCCATTCAAAATGAGCGGCGGGGAGCGTCAGTTATTGGCTTTTGGGAATGTGTTGATTCATTCACCGAAACTTGTATTACTTGATGAACCGTTCGCGGGGGTAGATGCAGACAATTCTATGATTCTTCGAAATTGCATTGCTGATTTGCAAAAGAGAGGCGTGACGTTTGTAATTGTTGAGCATAAGAGGCAGTTGTTAGGTGATTTGGTGAGCAAGGAAATTGAGTTGGAATTGGGAACAATAAAACTTATTTAAAAAATAGGGGGACGTATGAAAAACATATTTTTTGGACTTAGCATTTTATGTTTACTTTTTTTATCTTTTTGCAACCGAAATGAACACACCACAACGACTGGAATAATTCTTCCTTTAACCGGCGATATAGCCGTTTATGGAATTGCTCTTAAAAATGGTATTAATTTGGCGCTTGACGAATCAGATATAAAAGAACATATCAAATTAATTGTAGAAGATGATCAGGGAAATACAAGAACTGCAACAACGGTCTTTAATAAACTGTTATTACAAAATGTAGATATTATTATTGGCGGAGCTATGAGTTCGGTCGCTGCCGCTATTGCTCCAATTGCTCAACAAGAACGGGTTACATTATTATCTCCAAGTGCATCACTGCCATCTTTAACAAATTCAGGGAAATATTTTTTTAGAATTTGGCCATCTGATACCTATGAGGGATATATTCTTGCAGATCATGCCGTTAATGTTCTTCAACTAAAAAGAGCTGCTGTATTGTATATCAATAATGATTATGGCGTTGGTATGAACAGCGTTTTTTCGGGAGAATTTGGGAAAAAAGGCGGTGAGATTGTATTTAGCGAAGGATACGCGCAGGGAGCTACTGATTTTAGAACACAGCTGGTAAGAATCCGCAACAGCAACCCTGATGTTTTATTTGTCCCCGGTTATTATCAGGAAGTCGCTAACATTCTAAGGCAGATAAAAGACCTTAATCTAAATATTCAGATATTGGGAATCAGCAGTCTGTATGATGAACGCATTATTCAGTTAGTAGGAGAACAGGCCGAAGGCATAGTTTTTACGTACCCATCTTATGACTCGAAAAGCGATGATGAAACCATTCAAACATTCGTAAAAAATTATTCCGCAAGATTCGGAAACGCGCCGGATGCCTTTGCCGCTCATGGTTACGATGTTATGAAAGTAGTTGAATATGCAGTTAAACAACTCAAAAAAAATAATGAGCCAATTACAAGAGAAACTTTAAGGAATGAAATAGCTAAAATAAGGGATTTTAACGGCGTTTCAGGCAAATTTTCTTTTGATGAAAATGGTGATGTTGATAAGAGTATGAGGTTTATGACTGTGAGGAATGGGAAGTTTGTGCAATTATGAATGAATCAGAACTTACCATACCTGTTGAGCAAATTACTACTTATGCTTGGGTGTTGGGTCTTATGAAAAAAGTTGTAGAGTGGCTTATGCTAAAATGTTGCAGATGCAATAACTGCAATAGTCGTGGCAAAGATATAGTCTGTAGACGCACACTTAAAAAGAAAATAAATCAAGTTAAAGAATATAATATTTTTGAGAACACATTCATTCTCCGAGATGTCACTCTTCGTAAGTATTCAGAATTTGGTAATATGATTGCAAATGGAGATAACATTGAAAAAATTATTACAGTATTTGCTATACATCCGGCTGATTTATTCAGAGAGGTAGCAAAAAAGTTACTCGAACAACAAAAAGGAAATAAAAAAATAAAAGACGATAAAGTCAGTTTAGATAGTTTAAATAATGACAAAAACTTGTTAACCTATATAAAGGGCAATAAAATTGAATTTTGGAATGAATTAAATTATAGTTTTAAGCATTTCGCATATTTTGAAAAAATTAAGCGTGAAAAAAATAAAAATGTTACTCGCTACTTGATAAACTTGGAAGAAAAAAGACTCGAACAACAAGATCTTGCTTATTTAGACTTGTTTTCAAAATTAGGATTAGGCAAAGAGCAATTTGAGCGCGATGAAAAATCTAAAATCGACTGCTATATTATAGACAAAAAAAGATTAATTCAAGATAATTGTCTTTTATCAGATCATGTGGTATATCAGTGTAAAAACGGACAATTATTGACAATGTATAATACGGAAAGTAAGTCGCTAACTGTAGCTTATGAAAAAGCTGACTCTTCTTTTCCATATGAAACGATATCGAAGCACCATGAGGATGAGGGGAATCGTGAGTTTTACAAAACAATATTTGATTTTATCAATGAACATCGTCATGAAAAGCAATCTCATTTGTATAAAGAATACTGCTACGTTTCTAAATTGTCATCAATTAAAAAACAATGGGAACTACAAGCCGATATAATAGCTAAGGTTAATCCCGATAATTTATTGATTGTAGGAGTTGGCTTCGGAGATGAAATAGATGTTTTGATAGACAAATTTCAGTTTAAATATCGTCCTACCAATTCTTTAGGAAAATTAAAAATTATAGGATGGGCTGACCTTGATGATAAATATGTTGGCGCAAGCCTTGAGGTTAAAAAAAAGAAATTTTCTAATCTTGTTGCAATTGATCAAGCTGGAACTGATTTATTAGAAATAAAAGATGTTAATAAGTGGGATTGCATTCTATGCAGTTTTGTTTTACATGATATAGAATATGAAGATAAAGAAAAAGCCATCAAAATTCTGCATGAAGCATTAAAACCTGACGGAATAGTTATCATATCTGAAATGTTTTTAGATAACAAAATAAAATCAGGTTACACTACAAAAAACTTAGAACGAAAAAGGAAAATTGATGATCTGTACGGGGAATTTTGTAAAGAAATAGAAAAAATAAAAATTACAGATATTATTGTTCACGATAAAAAAAAGTTTTTAGAAGAGGTGCTAAAAACTAAAGAAGATGCAAGGAACGGAGAACGTGATTATTTTTTGACGGAAAAACAGACAATAGAATTTCTATCAAAGGCAGGCTTTGATGCGAACTTAGACGATGGTGATATAAAAGTAAATAATGAAGATATAAAGCGTTATATTGAAAATGAAATAAATCCCTATTTGGGAATTTTAACTGCGAGAAAGCGGAAATGATTATGTTTTTTGAATATTTCAGTATAGTAATGTAATTAATAATTTCAACATAATGGAGGTAAGTAATGGCCAGTTCGAAATCATATAAAATATGGTGGTCGGGAGACTCCTTAACTGTAGCAATTATAGTTTTTGTGTTAGGAGCAGCAATATCTTTGGTTTTTGCTTTTCCAAATACAATAAAAGATTTGGGGATAAATCTTGGTTCAGGTATTGTATTAGGCATTGCAGGTTATGCACTGGATCGTCTCACTGCAATATTAACAGATGCGGCAAATACAATAAAAGACAACACAAAAACAATGAATAGTATCAGAATCTTAGAAGAAGATATGAAAAAGTATTTTCCATTTGCGTTCGTTCCGTTACATTACGATGGTGCTAATCGTCATTTTGACGACAAACTAAAACTTGTTGAAAGACTGCAAGATAGGAGTGCAAAGCAAATCGCAGAAAAATTTATCGCAAACAAATTACATGCTAATTTTGAGAAACTTAAATTTGAAGTAAATGCCGAAAAATATTCTCAATTGTCCAGTGAATTTTATAAAGCGGCTAAAAGTTCAATAATCTTGGCCAATTCATTTGATCCTTATGAATGGGCAAGTGTGATGCTTAATGCCTCGAATCTTGAGAGTAAACTACAAGCGTTAGCTAAACCGCTTAAAAATGAAGATTTTGAAGTATGGTATAATAACTCTGATAATGGCGTCGAAATAGAAAAACGTGTAAAGACAAAATTTAAACATTTCGAGGAATGGTATAGAAAAACAGATGTCAATAAAAAACGGCTTGTTATTTTATGCGACATGGTTTGGGATAACCTCTTTTTGTATGAATCGTTTTATCGCTTTTTTATGAAACTCAATAAGTTTGAGGATAATGAAATTCGTTTTATAACTCTCTCTACGCTCAAAAAACTTTTCAAAAATAAGCAAGTAACATATATAGATGTAGTAAAAACGGATTATGCTTTTTTTGATAAAAAAATTTCTATGGAATGGGATATTGTGACTGTGGGAAATAATACCAATCCGACATTAAGTCTTGAAGGTATAAATGAAAACACTGGCATTGATGAAAGATATAAATTTATAGAATTAATAGATGAAATCTGGACACATAGAGAGCTAACATACAGAGTATGTGATGTAGAAGGCCAAATTAACGAAACACGATCAATTTATATTAATAAAATTCGGGAAAAACAAGCAATTCCGCATTCATATTGTTACCATGCTTATGGTGCAGATTGTTGGAAAAAAATAAACAAAGGAATGAATGTTTGGTATACTTTAGGTAAAAATGAGCAAAGTTTTCTTGAACAATTTTTGTATCATGAGAAAATGCAGTCTCATATCAAAGTTATCAGTAATTGTAACATCTTGCATATCGGTGTTGGTTCAGGTATTGAAATAGAACATATTGTAAATAGCATTGGACGACACCCAAGAGTAATAGAAAAATATGCACTCGTTGATATTTCTCAAAATATTTTGCAAAAAACACGTGAAATACAAACAATACTCAATAAAAAAAATGGCGGCAAAGACTTATTTGTAGAAATTTGTATGGATGCTGTTGAGGGTAATTTGAAATCCGAGATTTATGATGAAAGAGAGCCATTATTAAATCAAGCATATCCTTTAATAATAGTTCTGGTAGCCAATGGTTTTTTACTATCGCAAGAAAATCTTTTAAAAAATATTGCAGGTCTTATGAAAAGTGGAGATTATTTATTGGTTACTACAGAAACTGGCGCAAAAGACCCTAATTATCTTTGTAAGCAAGGGGTATTAGACTTATTCAATGTTTCATTGAATCCTCTTGGAATTACCATTACTGAAGCTGATAAAAATTATCTTGCTTTTGATTTTAAAAAAGATGCTACTCCTGTTTATAAAAAAGATGTTTTTACTGGATACTTAAAATTAAAAGAAATGATAACTGATGGCAGATGGAGCCATGATAAGATTAGCCAAAGTGATAGCTTCCTTAACAATATTGATAACATTAATTTTTTTGAGTCATATAAACCATCAAACCTCGAAAGTTTCAAATCTTATCTTAAAGCAATTAATTCAAACTTTGCTGTCGAATATAATTCGGGTTTTGATGAAAGTGGTAACCCCGATTCTAATTCCGATCTTAGTCAGGTTGGTTTTGTAATTAAAAAGAAATAAATTACCTTTGGACAGTGTGCTATTAAAAGCCTGTTTATGATGGAGATATAAAATGAATGATTTTAAATCTGATAATCCGGACAATTGGTTGCAGCGTAATTGGATACCAATAGTATCCATGATTATATGCTCAATTGTTGCAGGTTATATCTGTCATTATGTTAAAATGGGCTTGATTGGTAATATTGCTACTTCACTATTTATAGCAATAGCTTCTTTTTCAATAACAAAATGTCTTGTCGAATTAATTAACTTTAAAAGATGTGAAAATAAATTAGATCAAGCCCTCAATATAATGACAACAAATATTGAACACTATTTTCCACAATTATTTTATCCGAATAGCGAAACTTTAAAGAATAAACTTCGTGAGGTAAATGGAAAAAAAGTCGCAGAAACATTCGTAGCAAAAAAATTAGATTCAAATTTCAAAGCATTAGAATTTGGTATTGGCGCTCTTGATTACTCTAAACTTTGTTGTGAGTTATATCCCAAAGTTAAAACGTCGCTCTTTTTGACAAATTCTTTTGACCCAAAGGAATGGATAACTCGTTTTTTTAGAGGAGATAAAAAATTTAGTGACTTGGAAGACACGCTAAAAAAAGAAACGTTTAGTGTATGGTGGAAAACAAACAAACGTACTATTAAGAATTTGGTAGGGGATCGTTTAAAACACATTCAAGCGTGGAAAAATATTAAACTTCCTGTAACAAAAAGACGACTGAACATTTTAGATGATGAAATTTGGGAAAAATTCTATGAACAAGAGCCATATTATTATCTTTTCAAAGAAATTAATTCCATTACAGAGGATGACACTCGTTTTACTACACACGAGACACTTGGCGCGTTTTTTAGGGATGTCATAAAAATTGAAAGTATAAATGTAAAGAACTATGATTATGGATTTTATGATGAGTCTATTGTTTTAAAATGGGAAATTAACAGCAATGAAGAAAATATCCCTATGATTGAACTCACATTGTTGCAAGATAACGATAATAATGAGAAAAAGTTTTTACAGCATATTTTCAATAACTGGAGTGATAATCCTACTTATTTGTGGAAAGCAAAATATGTAGAAGACAAAATAAGAAAACCACGAGAGAATCAACCAACGCAAGGTGCCAACTGCCCCAAGCCTTTAGTGACGGAATTTGGATCTCATTTAATAAAAAATGGATAACGATGTACTCAAATACTCTTACTTCGCAATTTAATTTTCGCACTTCCGATAATACTTTTGACACATTATTGGAAATCGCAACAAATCGTTACGCTGACTTGTGTATAAACGACATTTACATACTTTTGAGCGAGTGCATAAAAGACTGTGCCAAAAAAACAAAAATCATAGACATGGTTTCCGCCCAAAAGCTCAAAAAACACCACAACACCTTACAAGCCATCATCCCTCAATACCACACAAGCAAATGCGTAGACGACTGCGCCTATTGCGGTTTCAGAAAAAGTAACCCTAATGTTTTACGGACAGAACTAAATGATGAAGATTTTGAAAGGGAACTAAAACTGATTCTTGATTGGGGCTATTCTGTAATTGAGTTTGTCTATTCGACCGACACAAATTTCCCTGCAAAGCGTATTGCCAAAAGAATCACAAAAGCAAAACAAATGGGAAAATCTATCGGTAAAGAACTTGAAATAGGAATAAATGCTCCCGCTCTATCATTAGATGATTATAAAATTCTCAATGACGCAGGACTTGACTTCGTGCTATTGTGGATGGAAACATATTCTGATAATTACAAAAAGTGGCACCAGAACAATACTCCCAAATCAGATTTCAATTACCGAATAAATACTTTTGACAGATCAATTCAGGCAGGCATAAAAAAGTATGCTTTTGCCATTCTATTCGGTCTTAGTGATTGGGTTGAAGATGTTTCGCGTTTAATCGCGCACGGTTTATATATAAGAAAAACTTATGACATAGAACCTTATATTATTGGAAACCCAAGATTAAAACGCGCAATGGGATTGTCTGTTGAAAATAGCAAGTACATAATTGATGATGAGAATTATATATTTGTCAATTATCTGTTTAAATTGATATTCCCCGAAACAAAATTGTTTATTAATACGCGAGAAGAAATAGATATTAACTTGGAATTGATAAAAGGCGGTGGAGATTTTTTTACTATTGATTGCGGTACATTTCCCGGCGTATATCTGAATTCCGAATTAGTTAAAGACGGCCAAGAGCAGTTTCATACATCTTACTATAATCGCGAAAAAACGATTGCGCTATTACAAGAAAAAGGATATAAGGTAATTTTTTGATACAGATAATTGTAAATATATTGCTATCATTTGCTTTATACATTTTAATAGGCAAATCATTCTCGTTGATTTATTACCCAACTCGCTTTTTCCATATCGCACACGCAGCAACCTTAACATTTGCCGCTTATTTCACCTACCTGTTTTTCATGCAATTAAACTTTCAGATAGCAATTTCTATTTTCTTAGCTATTCTTTGCGCAACAGGCGTAGGAATGTTGTCAGAAACTGTGGTATACAAACCACTAAGAAAACGCAGCGCCTCACCCATGATATTGATGATTACTTCGTTGGGATTATATACTGTTTTACAAAATGTAATATCCATGCTTTGGGGTGATGCGACCAAAAGTGTGCGTACAGGCGGCGCAAGAGTAGGAAATGAGTTTTTCGGCGCATACATTACCGATATTAAAATTATCACGATTACGGTTTGTTTGGCTTTATTCGTAGCTTGCGTACTCTTTATGAAATACAATCGCATCGGGCGAAATATACGCGCAGTAGCAAGCAATCCAGAATTGAGCAATGTTGTCGGCATTAATTCCGACAGGGTTATTCTTTGGGCGTTTGGTATCGGTTCAGCATTAGCGGCAGTAGCGGGAATTTTAATCGCTTTTGATACAGATATGCGTCCTACAATGGGCTTTAACTGGTTATTATTCGGTGTTGTTGCAATGATTATTGGCGGCGTTGGCAGTAATTGGGGATTGGTTGGCGGAGCATTACTCTTGGCAGCGTCACAACATCTTACCGCTTACTACATTGGCAGCCAGTGGATAAACGCCGTAGCTTATATAATTTTGATTCTGTTCTTGATAGCCAAACCACTTGGATTTAGTGGCAAACGGTTGAAGAAGATAGAGATTTGACATGGAATATCTGTTGCATTTACTAATACTGATAGGCATTTACGTAATGCTATCGCAAAGTCTAAATCTCTCTGCGGGTTACGGCGGAATGATTTCACTTGCTCACGCCGGATTTTACGGTGTAGGCGCATATACCGCAGCACTGCTTGCTGTCAATTATCAACTCTCATTTTTATTAACGTTGCCTATCGCTATGTTGTTAAGCGGATTATTAGCGTTAATCATTTCAGCCATCGCTCTGCGCACTATTGACGATTATTTTATCGTTTGTACTTTGGGTATTCAGGTTATTATCTTCTCGCTGATGAACAATTGGATGTCGCTTACAAGAGGGCCTCTTGGCATACCCGGTATTCCAAGCATTCAGTTTTTTGGCATCACAATGGGAATAGGAAACAGATTAGCCTTTTTGTTATTGACTATATTTTTTGTCGCTGTGATATTTCTCTTTCTGAAAAAATTGACAGATTCATCTTTCGGACGCACTTTACGCGCATTAAGCGAAGATGAGATTTTTACGCAATCGTTGGGTAAAAATGTCTATCTTGCAAAAGTAATAGCTTTTACCGTTAGCGCAATGCTCGCCGCTGTTCCGGGCGTACTTTACGCTCATTATATCAGTTACATAGACCCAACGAGTTTTACGATAGATGAATCTATTTTTATCCTCTCTATAGTCATCATCGGCGGAATGCGGAACCTATGGGGAAGCGTTATAGCATCTGCATTTCTTGTCTTGTTACCGGAAGCGTTACGGTTTGTGGGTATGCCTACTGCTATCGCCGCCAATATGCGTCAAATTATTTACGGCGGGATACTGATT
>WQYB01000085.1 GCA_009781475.1 Treponema sp. | reverse complement strand
GTATGGCTCCAGCCAAAAATCCAATTGGTTCCGATTAACATTCTGGGCAGCGAAACTCCCGCTACTGTTGTTCTTGGAAAACTCATTTTATTCCTCCTGATATGGTGTCAGTCACCATTGTAGACCACAATTCAAAAAAATGCTACTCTTTGGGCATGTCTGATAATAAACAAGAAAAGCTAGCAACTATCCGTCACTCGGTAAGCCATATCATGGCACAGGCTGTGGTTAAACTCTTTCCCGGAACAAAAACCGCGATTGGTCCGTCAATCGATAACGGTTTTTATTATGATTTTCTTCTGCCTCGCCCAATCACTGCCGATGACCTTCCAGTTATCGAAGCTGAGATGAAAAAAATAATCGACAGCCGTCAGGATTTTGTAAAAGTAACATTAAATAAAAATGATGCGTTGGCGAAATTTGCCGATGAACAATTTAAAACCGAACTTATAAATGATTTAACTGATGCGGAAATTTCCATTTATGAAAACCACAATGCAGACGGCGCTGTCCAATGGGACGATCTTTGCATAGGACCTCATGTTGGTAATACAAGAGAAATAAATTCCGCCGCATTTAAACTGCAAAGTATTGCAGGCGCTTACTGGAGAGGCGATGAAAAACGCCCAATGCTTACCCGTATTTATGGAACTGCCTGGGAAAATCCTAAGGACTTAAAAGCTCATCTTGCTTTTCTTGAAGAAGTTGAAAAACGCGATCACCGCAGAGTCGGCAAAGATATGGATCTTTATTCGATTCATGAAGAAGCAGGCGCGGGTTTAATTTACTGGCATCCCAACGGCGGCAGAATGAGAGTTGCAATCGAAGATTTTTGGAGGCAGCTTCATTACCGCAACGGTTATGAAATACTTTACACACCTCACATCGGAAAAAGCTGGCTTTGGGAAACATCTGGGCATCTCGGTTTTTACAAAGAGGGCATGTACAGCCCGATGGAAATTGACAATCAGGATTATTACATAAGACCGATGAACTGTCCTTTCCATATAATGATCTATAACAACAAAGGACACTCCTACCGCGACCTGCCTCTTCGCTGGGCAGAACTTGGAACCGTCTACCGCTACGAACGCTCTGGCGTATTACACGGACTTTTGCGTGTCCGCGGATTTACTCAGGATGACGCTCATATAATCTGCACACCAGCGCAAATGGAAAGTGAGATTCGTGAAGTACTGCGTTTTAGTCTTGGTCTATGGAAGGTTTTTGGATTTAACGACATTAAAGCATATCTTGCCACAAGACCAAAAGAAAGTGTCGGCGAACAGGAACGATGGGATGCCGCATTAGTCAGTCTTAAAAGCGCAATTGATGCCGAAGGTCTAGCTTATGAAATTGATGAAGGCGGCGGCGCATTTTACGGTCCAAAAATCGATCTTAAAATAAAAGATGCTCTCGGCAGAGAATGGCAGATGACAACAATTCAATTTGATTTTAACGAACCAGAACGATTTGATATGACATTTATCGACAATGACGGTCAGCGAAAACGCCCATATATGATACACCGCGCACTCTTAGGAAGCATGGAACGCTTTTTCGGCGTTCTTATCGAACATTTTGGCGGCGCATTCCCCGTGTGGATTTCGCCTGAACAAATAGCTGTTATTCCTGTATCCGAAGTGTTTAACGATTACGCGAAAGAAACCGCCGCTTTATTAAAAGCAAAAATAATTAACGGCTGTAACTTGCGCGTAACGGCAGAATTAAGCGATGACCGCCTGAATGCCAAAATACGCGATTGCCAGACGCGCAAAATACCTTACATGCTTGTAGTTGGTCAAAAAGAAGCCGACGAAGGCACTGTATCGATACGCCTTCGAGACGGCAGGCAGCTACCTGCGATGAAAGCCGAGGATTTTGCCGTGTATGTGATTGAAAAGATTGAAAGTAAGTCTTTGGAATTGTGAGCCTGTTTTTTATTTACTAGCGAATTATTAGGTTTTAATTATTTTTCTGCCAAATCTCTTTTGCTTCTTTCGCTCTCTTTGTAATCTCTGTCCAGTTTTGAGCATTAATTAAATCCTTACTTGCAATCCAGCTTCCACCGACTGCAAGTACAGGGTTGAACTGAGCATAACTAGCCAGGTTTTCTACAGTAACACCGCCTAGCGGAATGTATTTTATACCCAAGTGATTGTACGGAGCGTTTATGTTTTTTAAGTAGTTTAATCCTCCCATACCTTCGGCAGGGAAGAATTTTACTACACGGCAACCCAGAGAAATTGCCTGCTCCAGTTCGCTTGGGGTTGCAATGCCTGGCGCAAATGGCAGATCTGCGGCAATCGTTTCTTTTACAATTTCAGGATTGATCCCTGGAGAGACACCGAACCGAACTCCATTTTCCTTTTTTACCATCGCAGCCTGTCCCGGTTCTATAATCGTTCCAATTCCTATATACATTTGCGGAAATTCACTAGCAATCAAAGAAATCGATGGAATTGCAGCCTGTGTACGCAATGCAAGTTCGATTATTTTAATACCGCCTTCCAAAAGAGCTTTTGCCAGAGGAACGGCATTTTTTTCTGATTCAATTTCCAAAACCGCGATTATTCCTTCGTTTGCGATTTCTGTTTGTACTTCTTTGGACATTGTTAATTTCATGTTCTTTCAATTATAATGTATCTATGTGGCGCGTACAACTTCATAAAATTGATTATGATGAAAGAGAATACAATGCGGTAAAAGAAGTTCTAAATTCAGGCTGGCTTGCTATCAGCGAAAAAACTCATTCTTTTGAATCTGCTTTTTCACAATTTTTAGGGCATGGCGCAAATTGTCTTGCCGTTTCCAACGGGACTGCAGCGCTTCACATGGCGCTTTTGGCACTTGGTATTAAAGAAGGTGATGAAGTAATAACTCCGTCGCTGACATTTATAGCCGATCAAAATGTTACAAACATGATTGGCGCAAAAAATGTACTTGCAGACATTACATCGATGGATGACTGGTCGGTTGACCCCGATGATATCGAAGTTAAAATTACTCCAAAAACAAAAGCAGTAATGATTGTTCATTATGCCGGTTTTGCATGTGACATGGAAAAAATAACCGCTCTATGTAAAAAATATGATCTATTCCTGATAGAAGATTGTGCTCATACACCCGGTGCGGATTTTAACGGCAGAGCTTTAGGTACTTTCGCTGATGTTTCTGCTTTCAGTTTTTTTGCAAATAAAAATATCGCAGTGGGTGAAGGCGGAATGGTTGTTACACGTTACGAAAAACTGTACGAAAAACTGCGCCTCCTTCGCTCTCACGGAATGTCTGTTCCTTCGTTTGATCGTTTTAAGGGAAGAGCAGCTTCATACGATGTAATTCAACCGGGATTAAATTACAGAATTAACGAAATAAGTTCTGCGCTTGGATTGGTTCAGCTTGATAAACTGAAAGAGTCAAATGAAAAACGCAAAAAACTTGTCGAACATTACTATAAAAGGCTGGATGATGTTTCATCTGTTTCAATTCCATACAGGAATTTTTCACGGGGAAAACCAAATTATCATATTATGCCTATACTGCTGTCAGAATCGTTGGACAGGGCTGTTGTCATAGAATCGATGAAAAATGCCGGTATTCAAACCAGCATACATTATCCTGCAATTCAAAAATTCAGTGCATACAATGGAAAAGTTTGCTCAACACCCAAAGCCGAATATGTCTGTACTCATGAATTAACGCTGCCTTTGTATCCCGGTATGACCATAAATGAAATAGATATTGTTTGTGACGAATTAATTAAATATTGTATTTAAGGAATAAATACTGTAATAAACATTGATAAAAACCGGCTAAAACGGTATATTGTCATTAACATCAATCTGAAGGAATATAAATGATTATTTCTATAAGAAACCTCTGGAAAATATATCACATGGGCAGTTTTGACGTAGAAGCATTAAAAGGTATTGATCTTGATATTTCAGAAGGAGAGTTTATTTCTGTCGCAGGTCCTTCAGGTTCCGGAAAGACTACTTTAATGAATATTATCGGGCTTATTGACAATTTTACCCGCGGCAGTCTGACTGTCGGCGGTTTGGAAATAAATAAACAAAATCGAAGCGAGCTTGCAAAATTGCGCCGTGAAATGCTCGGATATGTGTTTCAATCATTTAACCTTTTACCAGTTTTAAATGTATTTGAAAATGTAGAGCTTCCATTAATAATTTCCGGAAAAATTAAGAATAAATCACAAAGACGGGACAGAGTAAATTATCTGCTTGAAGAAGTCGGACTTACAGACAGGCGAAGGCATATTCCCACTGAATTATCAGGAGGTCAGCAGCAGCGTGTTGCAATTGCGCGCGCACTTGTGACAAGCCCCAGGATTGTTATCGCTGACGAACCAACTGCCAATCTTGATTCTCAAACAGGAGAAAAAGTTTTAAGTTTGATGAAAGATATAAACAAGAATGAAAAAACAACTTTTATTTTTTCTACTCACGATCCTCAAATATGGAAAATGGCAGACCATGTTATTTTTCTTCAGGATGGTCTTATTAAATCGGATACTACGCAGGGGCAATGATGGTTTTTTTTCTTGCTCTTCGCAATATCATTAAAAATAAAAAGAATAACACTATTATTATTCTGCTTATCGCTATTATCTGTTTTATTTTTTTTATAGGAAACAGTATTATCGAAAAATCCAATTTGGGTTTGCATAAAGCGTTTATCAGCAGCCTTACAGGTGATGTGGCTCTTCAAAAAAAGAGTGATATCAATATGAATCTCTTTGGCGCAAACGCACCTGTCATCGATCCTTTTTTTATTATTCCTGTTTTCCCGGCTTACGATGCTGTTATGGATATAATTAATTCTGAAAATGGTATAACAGGAATTACAAGTCAAGTTTCCGGAAAAGCGTTTCTTGATTTTTTGGGAGTAAGAGAACCTGTGTTGCTTTGCGGAGTGGATGCGCAAACTTATTTTGAAATGTTTCCGGGAATTATTCTTGAACAAGGAAGGTTTTTGCAAAGTGGTGAATACGGAGCAATGATAACTCTGGATCGCGCTCAAAGAATTGAAAGAAGAACCGGAATATTTCCGAATATTGGAGATTCCCTTCTTTTTACTTCCGGCGGAGATTATGGATTTAAGATAAGAGAAGTTCCTCTTACAGGTATTTTTAGTTATCAGAATCCCGGTCTTTTTATGAATGAAATTGTTATTATAGATCCGCAGACTGTAAGAGTTCTTAATTCTATTCAGGTAGCGACATCGCAGGATGTAAATCTTAATGATGATTCCTGGCTTTTTACTTCTGATATTGATGATATTTTTAATATGGATACTTTTGATTCTCAGCCCTCAGTATCAGCAGAAGGAGAATTTTCTGCTGATTTTCTTCAATCATGGTTATCCGAAAACACAGTTGATGATATTTTTGACATGACAGGCGGCGACTGGAATTTTATATTAATAAATCTTGAAAGTAATATTTCTCCCAGTGCGTTTATTAATTCAATAAACAAAAAACTGGAACCTTACGGTGTTATTGCAGTTGACTGGAGAATTTCTGTCGGTATTTCCGCAATTCTGCTTTTATTAATTCAAGTTTTATTTAATGCCGGAATATTTTTAGTATGTGTTGCCGGTGTTATAACAATAATAAATATTCTATTAATTTATGTTTTTAGAAGAACTCGTGAAATTGGAACATTACGCGCTATTGGAGCTTCTGATTTTTATATAAGCTCTCTTGTTCTTCTTGAAAATATTATTTTATCTGTTGCAGCGGGAATTGCCGGAATACTAATCGGTTTTATATTTATTAGTATTTTAAATTCTTTATCGCTTGTAATACCAAATGATTTAATCGCTTCACTTTTAGGCGGACATATATTAACGTTGGAATTTATTCCGCATATAGCGATCTTTTCTTTTCTTCTGGCAGTTTTGTTTGGTATTATTGCATCAATTTACCCGATATATATTACATTGCGGATTGAACCTATGGAAGCGGTGAGGCAGGGATAATGGAAAAGATTATCGTACTTTTCAAGTTAGGTTTAAAATACCTTTACCGTTACAGACGCCGTTACAGCTTTTTATTTGCGGCGCTTGTTTTTTGTTTTGCCATTGTTACATTTATTACTTCAACAAAAGACAGTATGAGCGAGAATGTATATTATTCAGCGCAGGCTCATTATGCCGGTGATATTATCGCATTGGGTTATAATTCAGAATTTGATTTTACCAATCATTTTACAGCAAACGAAATATCAATTGTATTAAATGCTGCTGCAGATTCAAAAATAAATCCCAAACACACCGTATTTAGAACGATTTTTTATGATCATGGAGTTGTTTTTTTTAACGGTAACTCTGTTATTCAAAAATATGTAATTGGCTGTGATTGGGAAAAAGAAGAACATTTATTTTCCAAGATGGATTTTTTATCGAAGGATTTTATTTCACCTGTGAATCATCCCGTTGGAGATGACGGAATAATTATTTCCGCTCCTGTTGCAAAAGAATTGGGCGCTGAAGTCGGAGATAGTATAATACTGGAAGTCGAAAACAGATGGAATCAAAAAAATACAGGTCAGTTTATCGTTAAAGGTATTGTACAGGATTCAACCATATTTGGTTATTATAAAGTTTATATTTCCAGGTTAAGTCTTAACCGGTTGTTACTTTTTAACGATGATGATTGTTCTATTATTGGGTTCTTCTTTAATAATCCTTCTGTAGCTGAAAGGAATCGAAGCCGTTTGAATCCGATATTACAAGAGAGAATGCAGACAGGACCATTGGTTTATGACAGAGAAACAAGGAGAGAAGAAACAGATAAACCATTTTCCGGCATGAAGGTTTTTCTTTTTACATTGCCGATTTATTTAAATGAAATAGCGGATTTAATGAATGCGATGAACCTTATAACATATTTTTTATATGCTATTTTGCTTATTATTATTTTTACAAGCGCTGCTGTAACATATCATTTGATAATTCATGAACGCGCAAAGGAAATGGGGATAATGAGATCTATTGGATTTTTCGGAGGCGATTTAAGAATGGTTCTTTGGACAGAAGTTATTATACTTGGAATTATTTCCTTGTTTGCAGGTTTTTTATTGTCTTTAGTTTTCAGCGCCATTGCTTCCAATATTTCTTTTTCGTGGTTTCCAAGTTTTGAAATATTTCTAAAAAATGGAAGGCTTTCAGCTTTGTATTTACCGGGCAGAATTATTGCTAATATAGTTTTAACTTTATTAACACTTGCGGCGGCTGTAATATATCCTTCTTTACGGGCTTCAACAAAAAGGCTGCCATCACTTTTATCAGGAGAACCTTTATGATTAAAAAAATAATGTTTTTATTTTTTGGATTTATTTTTATTTCAAATCTTTTGGCGAATGATCAGCAATTGCTGGTTAGGGTTGACTCGCTTGCAAGTTATCTTGATACGGATTTTTCTGCTGAATATACAATCGTACAGGATAAACCAGGGCAATCAAGAACAACAACTGTTGCAGGAATATTCCGCAGGGATTCAAGAGAGCAGTATGTAATAGTTGTAATGGAACCTTCAATTAGCAGGGGACAGGGTTATTTAAAAGAAGGAAACACACTTTGGTTTTATGATCCTCAAAGCAGAAGATTTAACACAACCTCAAGCGCTGACAGATTCCAAAATACAAATGCCAGAAATTCAGATTTTACACGATCCACTTTGGCGCAGGATTACAGGGTTGTATCAGGTGAAAATGAACAATTAGGCCGTTTTAACTGCCGTGTATTAACACTTGAAGCAATTACAACCGATGTTACATATCCAAGGATGAAAATTTGGGTTTGTGAAAATAATTTACTTCGAAAAACTGAAGACTACAGTCTTTCAGGTCAGCTTTTGCGTACATCTGCGATCCCGGATTATTACAATATCGGAGGCCGCTTTGTTCCAAGACAAATTTTATTTGTAGACACTTTAAGAGGTGCTGTTATAAACGGAACTTTTGTAAATGAAAGAACGCAGATAATTATTAATAAACCTTCTTTTAACAGGTTAACAGATTCTATTTTTTCAAAAACATTTTTGGAGACTGTTAATCAGTGAAAAGGTTTCTGTTTTTTTTAAGTTTAATAATTTTTTCTATAGTTATAATTACAGCACAGGAAACAGATTTATTTGATTGGGATATAGATTTCATATTTGAACAAAATTTATCCGATATAGTTGTTTTTGAAGATGAAAATAATACTCAATCTGTTCTTGCTTCAATCAGACGCCGTGGAATTTCATTTGATTTTTCCTATCAATTTCAGGGAGGGGTAGCGCCCGGATGGAGTGAATCTCCGTGGTTTTTTGACGGCAATGAAATATTTACGTGGAAACCCGGAATCAGAATGAAATCTTCCGTAACAATAGATGCACAAATATCAGAAGTCTTCCGCGTATTAAGCGTTATTAATACTACAGTTCCCGATTCGAATTTATTTTCCCTGGGAGATTTCTTTTTTGATTATAATGTATTAAACACAGTTTTTATACGTGCGGGAAAATACGAACATTCATGGGGAATTTCACCTAACTTTGGTTTTGCAAATCTTTTATCCCGTATTCCTGAAGGAGATCCCGGCGGAGATTCTTATGTATTTAAAGCAGATATACCTATTGGCATCGGCGGTTTTCAGGCAGTAGCTCTTACAAGGATTGACTCGATGAACGATATGCCTGATCTAAGTGACATTGGTTTTGGATGTAAATATAATTTGGCGCTTCGCTTTGTTGATTTTGATTTAGGAATATTTTACATGGAAAATATGGCAACACGGGGATTTTTATCAATAAAAACAACATTGTTTGAAACAGAGATTTATAATGAATGGCTTGCCGCAGTTAATACTCATTCAAATAATGAATTTAGTTTTGCTGCCAATATTGGTTTTTTAAAAGAATTGTTTAACAGGAAAATATTAATAAACGGAGAAGTATTTTTTAACGGAGAAGGAAATACATATTGGTATCGTAAAGAGACAGAAATAAAAGATGCCGAACCTTCATTGTTTATGGATGGTTTTAATATTGCGCTTAATCTTCTTTACCGTCATGGCGGCAGGGGAAATCCAAGATTTTTTGTTCATATGCTCTATGCGCCTATCCAGGAAACAATGCAGCTGGTTCCGGGTTTTCGCCTGACTCCTTTACAGCATATTGATTTTTATATGGCAGTGCCGATGGCTTTGGGAAACCAAACAGGATACTATTACACAAACACAGCTGACCCGTTTAACCGCCCATTTAGTGTTGTGATGCTTATTTCATTAAAAGGTAATTTGCAAACAAGTTTCAACTAAAATATTATTAACCACAAGGACACGGAGAATTGGCAACTTTAGTTGCCCGGAGTTATTTGTCCGAAAGCAAATCTTCCTCCGTGAAACTCCGTGTACTCCGTGGTAAATTCTTATATTAAATGTTTAAAGTCCTAAAAGGTAACTATTTAATACATTTTCAAGGTATTCCTGTCTGCCGCTTGTAAGACCTGTTTTGCCGTAACCTGCATCTGTTCCAATCTTTGCAAGTTGTTCAAGTGTAAGCTCACCTTTTGAAAACTTCGCGCCGTCTGTGCCTGCGAATGATGCGTAACGATCTTTTACAAAGTTTGGAATTATACCGTCGTCGATAATGCGCTGTGCTACCTGTAAACCTACAGCGAACGCATCCATGCCGCCGATGTGTGCTACAAATAAATCGGACGGATCAACAGAGTTTCTGCGGATCTTTGAACCAAAGTTTAAGCCGCCTTCTTTAAAACCGCCGATTTTTAAAATCGTGTACATTGCCATTGCGGTTTCATAATAACTGATCGGGAACTGGTCTGTATCCCAGCCGTTCATATTATCGCCGCGGTTGGCGTCGACAGAACCGAAAAAACCTGCGACAGCCGCTGTTTCAAGTTCGTGCGCAAAATCGTGACCTGCAAGTTCTGCGTGGTTGGCTTCGATGTTCATGCGGAAATCTTTATCAAGACCGTGCTGGCGTAAAAAGCCGATAACAGTTTCTGTGTCAAAATCGTACTGATGTTTTGTCGGTTCCATTGGTTTTGGCTCGATATAAAATACACCTTTAAAACCTTGTTTGCGTGCGTAGTCTCTTGCCATTGTTAAAAATCTGCCAAGGTTGTCTTTCTCTCTTTTAAGGTCTGTGTTGAGTAAGCTCATGTAACCTTCTCGTCCGCCCCAGAATGTATAACCTTCGCCGCCAAGTTCGATAGTCGCGTCAATCGCGGCTTTCACTTGAGTTGCCGCTAAAGCTACAACGCCGAATTCAGGATTGGTAGCCGCTCCGTTCATAAAACGCGGGTTACTGAAAACATTTGCAGTTCCCCATAAAAGTTTAACACCTGTTTGCGCCTGAAGTTTTTTTGCTTTTGCAACTAACGTCATAAGGTTTTTTTCGCTTTCCGCAGGAGATGCACCTTCGGGAGCTACATCCCTGTCATGGAACGCGTAGTATTCAGCTCCTATCTTTGTAAAAAATTCAAAAGCAGCGTCCATTTTTTTGTCAGCGCCGTCCATCGCGTCTTTTGCATCTGTGTTCCAGGGGAAAACATGAGTGCCCGGTCCAAATGGATCTCCGCCGTCTCCGCAGAAACTGTGCCAGTACGCGATTGCGAACTTTAAATGATCCTTCATCTTTTTGCCGCCGATCACTTTATCAGCGTCATAATACTTGAATGCAAGAGGGTTTTTACTTTTTGCACCCTCGAATTTAATTTTTTGGATACCTGGGAAATATTCTTTTGCTCCCGTGAAATAATCTGCCATAATAGCCTCCATTAATTTGACTTATTTATATAAAGGACTTAAAGCCTCTAAATACTTGGAATAGACAGCGTAAGCTTTATTATACGCGTCTACGCTTTTTTTGTCAGGTTTTATTGTAGCGCCTAACGTTACATGTTT
>WQYB01000084.1 GCA_009781475.1 Treponema sp. | reverse complement strand
TAAAGGTACCAGGAAGACTACCTGGTTGATAGGTTGGAGGTCTAAGCATAGTAATATGTTCAGCCGACCAATACTAATCTGCCGTGAGGCTTGACCATATTATTGTTCCCTGCTAAACCACTGAGTGGTTTAGCCGTGAGTTTACTAACGTAAACTCCATACATAGTTTTACTGATAAAGTAAAACTCAATACATGGTTTTACAAAAATCATGTAATTTATATTGTTAATAATGTTTGGTGGTTATTGCGAAGGTGGCACACCCGATCCCTTTTCGAACTCGGAAGTTAAGCCCTTCAGCGCCGATGATACTGCATCTCTAAGGTGCGGGAAAGTAGGTCACTGCCAAACTTTTTTTATGCCCGGATGCTTTGACAACCCTTGTTTTTCATTGTAATTTATAGATATGGCACAAAAAAACTCCAGTTATGCGAGTAAAGCTTATTGGCTCTCTTTTGCAGTTAGTCGTTATGCAAATTCTAAAAATTTAACATCAGATTATGTTTTTCCAAAGCTACTAAAATTTGGGGTGATGGAGTTTTTAGACAAGCATTACGAAACTGAACATTTAGAGAATATAATATACGTAATAGAGGACATGGATAATATCTTAAAGCGGAATGGAGGTTCTTTGGAATGATATTATATCACGGTTCCTATACTCATTTTGAAAATATAGATTTAAAAAAAAATAGAAAATATAAAGATTTTGGCCAAGGTTTTTATACAACAAAAGTAGAAAGTCAGGCACAGCAATGGGCAAGAAATATGTCTGCTAGGTTTGGTGCGTTGGTTGGATATGTCAGTATTTATGAATGTGATGAAAGTTTATTTAAAAATTTTAAATACCTGTCTTTTAATGAACCTACAGAAGAGTGGGCATATTTTATTATGAATAATAGAAACGCAGAATTTTCTGATTTTGAAAACCAATTAAATAACCATAATAATCAATTTGATATTGTTGAAGGACCAGTTGCAAATGATAATATTGCTGTCGTATTGGATCAATTTATGATGAACATGAAGTCAGGCACAGCATTGGTAGAGGCTCTTGAATATAAGAATTTAAATCATCAAATTAGTTTTCATACAGAAAAAGGAATATCTTTATTAACAAAGGTTAAACATTATGATGTTAGATGAAGCCAAGACAGCAAAACAAAGATTATTTATGGTTGAATATTTGACAGGCGCTGTTGCAAATTATATTTCTGAAAATGAGAACATTGGATTACTGGAAGCTTTTGACAAATTTTACAGCTCAATTTGGTATAAAAGACTATTAAATTATGATACTCTCCTTTACAGAGAAAGCGCCGGATATGTTTATGAGTTGTACAAATCACAAGAGCATTTAAACATGAACGCTGAACCCTGAGTTCACCGAAAGGCTCAGTCACCGTGGTTTATATGTCCTTTAAAATTTAGAGTTTTTTTTATTAGTGAGTTGTTGAATATATTTATTTTGTATATTAATTAAATTTTCCCCAAAAATCTTATGAATGTCAGCTGTATATTTTTCTAGCATATTAACAGCATTATCCGGAATAATTGTTTCAGGCTTTAATAATTCATAAACTTCGATTTTTAAAGCGTCAGCAATTTTTACTAGTGTAACCGGAGAAACCCATTTTTTTCCGTTTTCAATATCACTCAAGAAGGGTATTGATATATCTATTTTTTCTGCAAATTCAGCCTGAGATAACTTGCGATACCCCCTAAATCTTCTGATATTTTGGCTTAAAATTGCTCTAAGTCCTTGTTCTGTCATAAATTATCCTTTAGATAATTTAGTATGCTATTGGCTTGACAAATATGGAATAATCTAATAAATTAAGCGTATTAGCCAATAGAAAATATTCAATATGGCTAAAATCTTAAGATTTCCATATTTAAGGAGATGAAAATGGCAAGAAAAGGAAATTGGTTAGGAATACTAGCAATTGTTCTGGTATTCGGAATTACAGTAATGGGGTGTGGAACCTTGTTTGGAGCAAAACCTCCTACAACCTTTCAAAGGGGCAGCGGCGGCGACACAACTATTTTACTTAGGCCTGGATTAGATTTTAATTTGGCTTTTCGTGAGGTCGCTTTTATTCTTAACAGGCACGGCTTTGACAATGAAGTGATTCAACCTGAAGTTGGATTTATACGTACTCGTTGGCGGAACATTGTTATTGGCAGAGACGCTAACGCTGAACTGTACAGAGTGAGAGCTGTTCTTAATTTTAATCCAGCCCGAACCCAATTGATTGTAAAGGTCGAAGGGGAATGGTATGAAGATGGGCGTTGGATACAGGGATGGGACACAAGGCAAACAGAGGATTTGCGAAATGATCTTAATATGGTTATTGGCAACTAAATAAAACTATAATGATTGGCGGAAGATAAACTTGCAGAAGATTTTAAATTACTTTTGACAATTTCTTTCGCCACATTATTTTTTTATGCTCTAACCGCGATAGCGGTGTCTATAATAACTTCCGCGTTCTTATAGAACGAACGCTCGACGACCGAAGGGAGTCATGCCCGGATGGATTTTCTATATGTACACAGTTGACAATGTGTACACTTTTTGTTATTATAGTGTTAAGGAGTTATAAACATGCTCGCAATTAACGCTACAAAGGCCAGGAATGAATGGAGTTCGCTTGTTGAGTCAGTATTAAGGGAAAGGCCTGCATTTATTAAGAAAACCAGAGATTATTTGTTTCTTTCCGATATTAGTGTTTTAGAAAGTATGTTAATTGGATACACTTTCAATGCGGAGGCTCTAATTGAAGATGACGGTTCTGTTACCCTGTCTCTTAATGAAATAGAGTTAATAGAAAATGCTGAAGATATTCCAACTGCTAAATCTAAATTAGCTGGTGCTATTCTGGAATACGCAAATGATTACTATAACGAATTTAATTATTGGTCGAGAGGTAATAAAAAATCTCATATTCCATATATTTTTAAAGCTTTATTTCTAAATGATGTTAGCAAAATAGGAGATATAATAAAATGCCGTCATGGAAAGACTTAAAACGATTTTGCGAGCGGGATGGCTGGGAATTATATAAAAATACAGATCATTTTTTTTACAGGAAAGATGATGATAATGGATCGCCAAGATTCACTAAAGTTTCCAAGGGGACTGGTGAAATTAAAGGTAATTTATGGAAACTGATATTAAAAAAACAACTTCAAGTAACAATAGAATATTTTAATAGCAAAAAATAATTGTTTTCATGTTCTAGCAATTGGAGATGACAAAACAGCGTTTTCTAAAGATGGAGTTAATTGGAACAATTTAGGAGAAAGTTACTGGCTTGCAAGCAGACAAGAGGATAGATTTAATTACAACGCTATAGCTTATGGGAATGGTCATTTTGTTGCGGTTAGTAGTAATTATGCAGTAATAAAGTATAGCCAATGACCAATAACAAAAGAAGAGGCGCCTGTAATAACTGAATCTCCCGAAGGAACAGCGCCTAATGAACAGGATAAATAGAATGATTTAAAAGCTGAAATATTGAGTTACACTATTTCTTTCTGGTTTCGTATTTCTGGAAGCCGTGGCCTTTAAAGTTAACATCATACTTGGCGGCACGGGCGCAATAAATGATTTCATCGATAGCGCCCCACAGAGTTAATGCTACGATAATAGCGGCGGACCACCAGGGTAAATCCCTGATAAGTGCCCAGTATCCTGCCGCAACATAACAGCTTGCCGCAAAAGTCTTTTGCGGATAAGAGTGCAGCATATTTGCAACGCCATGGTATTTTTTGGCAAAAAGGTTCATACTCATTCTGGTTCCAGAACAGAAAACTAATAAGCCGACATAGAACCATCGTTCAAAGGTGGTAAGGCTGTCAACGGCAAATACTGCAAGAACGCATGTTACTGCAATAACCAGCAGTACTACATCGCTTATGGCATCTAAATGCGCGCCTAGAACGCTTTTTGCGTTTAGTTTGCGGGCAAGAAAGCCGTCGACCCAATCTGTTAATGATAAAAAGATAAAGACAATCAGCCATACCCAAGGAACAGCCTTAAATGGCCCCAGATCCATCTCAAAATTCATTAAGAATAAAAGAGAAAAAGAGCCGACAAGGCGGGTGATAGTGGCAATGTTTGGCAGGTATTTCTTTAAACCTGTCGCTTTTTGGTTTTCGATAACGCAAAATCTCCCTTAAACGCAATTAAACCATAAACTAACAATTCTGTCAATGCTCTAGTTAATTATGCCGATAATCGCAGTATGAAAAAGTATAATTTTTTAGCATTTATTCTATTGGTATTTATAGCAATGCCTTTCAGCTTGCAGGCTCAGAACACAGCTCAGAGCACCGATGTTTTTAAACAGGAAGGCATCGCCTCATGGTATGGCAGGGAGTTTGAAGGCCGTCCAACAGCTTCGGGCGAAATATTTGACGCCTCGCAGCTGACTGCGGCTCATCCTTCACTGCCGTTTGGAACAAGGCTCATTGTTACAAATCAACATAATAATAAAAGCGTAACAGTAAGGGTGAATGATCGCGGACCCTTTGTTCCTGCTAGAATTATTGATGTTTCCAGGGCTGCCGCAGAACAGTTAGACATGATTGTTACCGGAACTGCGCCAGTTTCTGTTGTAAGTATTGACAGGATCGTAATCACTAATCCGGCAGTCGGCGCGCAGATGGCTCCGGCTCCGGTTATTACAGCTCCGGTAGTTGTCGCGCAGCCTACAGTTGCACATCCAACAACCGTACAGCCGCTTGTTGTACAGCCAACGATCGTGCCAATGCCTGCAGGTAATGTGAGATTAACACCAGATTTAAATATAACTCCAAGCAAGAACTACAGGTTTCAGGTTGGTTCATTCACAAATGCCAGAAACGCGGTTGAAGCATTCGACAGGCTTAAAAACTCAGGGCTTAGTCCCGCGTATGAACGCTTTACAAACAGTGATAATGTCGAGTATTACCGCGTGGTTGTCGCCGGTGTACCGGGAAGCAATGTTCAGATAACGACAGAGAGAATAAGCGCTGCCGGCTTTAGGGAAGCGATTATTAGAGAAGAAAATTAATAAAAATTTAATTTTTTTTATATAGCCCTGTTAAAGTTTTGCTTTGCAGGGCTTTTTTTTCGTTACTGACTTATTTTAATTGCTTTTTGGTGGTATAATGTACAGATGATTGAGATAATGTATGGATGATTTTAAAACTATTAATGAAGCTGTAGAGGCGCTGAACCGCAGTAAAAAAATGGCAGAAGCGCTTAATAAAACGGCTGCTGTTTTTCTTTCGAGTAACGCAGATACTTTCGAAAATATGATGTCAACCGGCATGGGGATAATCGCAAATGCCGCTGACTTAGATAGATTGAATTTATGGCGTAACTATTCTACCAAAGAAGGTCTTTTTGCTTCGCAGATATACCGTTGGGACAGGGCAGCCGGAGGCACTACCGAACCTACTCCAGAACTCAAAAGCGTTTCGTATTCTGTGATTGCTCCTCAATGGGAAAAAATATTTAAAAATAATAATTCGGTTAACAGTCCTGTTAAGGATATCACCGGAAATGAAGGCATTATGATGAATGCCTACGGCGCAAAATCTGTTTTTGTTACTCCAATTTTTATCAAAGGCGGGTTCTGGGGTTTTCTGCTTTACAGTGATCATCATAACGAACGTCATTTTGATGACTGCTGTACCGAGATGATGAAATCGGCGGCGTTCCTGTGTGCAAACGCAGTTATTCGTGCCGAAATGGAAAAAGAAATAAATTCTATACATAATATTAATGAAACTGTGCTTAAATCCGCTCCGTTTGGTCTTGTGTTTTTTAATGAAGAACTTAATATTATTGACTGCAATGATGAAGTTCTAAAAATATTCGGCGATACAAAAGAAAATTGCAAAAAAGATTTTTTTGCATATTCGCCGGAATATCAAGAGGACGGTAAAAAATCTTTTGATAAAGCTAATGAAATTATTGCTCTTGCAAAAAACGGCGAAGCTAGCACAGTCGAATGGCTTCATAAAAATAAAAACGGCGAATTAATACCCTGCGAACTGACGATGAGCTGTATCAGGCAAAACAACATTTTTATGGGAATAGCTTTTTTATATGATCTGCGCAATATCAGAAAAATGGAAAATGAGATTCTTAAAGCTTACAGGTTTAATCGCGCTATTATTGACTCAATGCCTATTGGTATGGCAATAATTTCCAGTAATCCGCCGTCTGTAATTGACTGCAACGAAGAACTTACAAGAATGTTTAAAGCTCCTAAACATGAAATTGTTAAAAATTATTTTAAACATTTTGCGCCGATGTATTTAAAAGACGGAAGGCTCGCAAATCATGATGCTTTGGATATTATGACAATTGCGATGAACGGAGAGACTGTAAGAACCGAACGTTACCATCAGACATCAGATGGAACGCCAATGCCGTGCGACCTTACTTTAACGCGCGTAAAAGACGAAGAAGATTTTATCGGACTGGGATTTTTATACGATCTAACCGAAGTTAAAAAACGTGAAGCTGAGATAACTCAGGCAAAAGAAATTAATGAGCTTCAATTGACAAAATTAGATCTTGTTATTAAATCAACAAAAATCGGTTTATGGGATATGGAAATTAATAAAGATGATCCTGTTAACCCTGATAATACTGTAATTTTTTCTGATGACATCAGGCATATGCTTGGATATTCTGACGAAGAGGATTACCCCAATAAAATCAGAACTTGGGGTGAAGGATTACATCCAGAAGACAGGGATAGAGCAGTCGAAGCTTTAACTAATCATTTATTTGATAAAACCGGAAATACTCCGTATTATTTAGAGTTCAGATTAAAAAGAAAAGACGGTGAATATATATATATTCAGGCTTCCGGTGAAACCATTCGAGATAATGAAGGTAACGCTGTCCGCACTGCAGGGGCTCTTAAAGATATAACCGAAGAAAAAAATATTTTATTAAATACCGAAAAATTACGCGCAGAAGCGGAAGCAGCTTCTATGGCAAAAAGTAACTTCTTGTCTAATATGTCGCACGAAATCCGCACGCCGATGAATGCAATTATCGGTATGACAGTTATTGGAAAATCCGCAGAAGATACTCAGCGAAAAGATTATTGTTTAGAAAAAATAGAAAACGCTTCTCAGCACTTATTGGGCGTAATTAATGATATTCTTGATATGTCAAAGATAGAAGCCAACAAATTTGAGTTATCCGAAGAAGAGTTTGACTTTGAAAAAATGCTTCAGCGAGTTGTAAATATTATTGCTTTCCGCGCAGATGAAAAAAGGCAAAGGCTTTCTGTACATATCGATAAATCAATACCAAGATTTTTATTAGGCGACGATCAGCGTCTTGCGCAGGTAATCACAAATCTTTTAGGTAATGCAGTGAAATTTACGCCAGAAGAAGGTTCGATTAAGCTTGATACGCGTTTTCTTGGCAAAGAAGGAGATTTTTATAAGATACAAATTACTGTTACAGACTCAGGAATTGGTATCAGCGAAGAACAGCAGGAACAGCTTTTTCAGTCTTTTCAACAGGCGGATTCAAAAACATCGCGCAAGTTTGGCGGTACAGGGCTCGGTCTTGTTATTTCTAAAAATATTGTCGAGCTTATGGGCGGGCAGATTGGCCTTACTTCCGAGTTAGGCAATGGTTCGTCGTTTTCTATTACTTTTTGTGTTAAACGCGGAACAAAGAAAGCGTCTGGGTTATCAGAAATCGGAGTTAACTGGGGCAATATTTCTATAATGGCAGTAGATGATGATCAGGAAATTCTCAATTACTTTAAAGAAATTTTGCAGGGTTTTGGTTCGGACTGTGATACGGCATTAAGCGGGCAGGAAGCGTTAGCGCTTATTGGCATGAACGGCATGTACGATATTTATTTTGTCGATTGGAAAATGCCCGACATGGATGGCATAAAACTTGCAAAAGAATTAAAGGCAAGATCAAAATCGCCTGAACATACTATTGTAATTATGATCTCTGCCGCCGAGTGGAGCAGTATTGCAGATAAAGCTAAAAAAGCCGGCGTTGACAAGTTTTTATCCAAGCCTCTTTTCCCGTCTGCAATTGCGGATGTGATTACAGAAGCAATCGGCTCGCATAAATTACCAAGTGAAGCTTCTAAGGAAAACAATGAGAATTTTAAAGGATTTAAAATTTTACTTGCAGAAGATGTCGATATTAACCGAGAGATTGTAGAAACATTGCTTGAACCTACTTTTATGGAAGTTGATTGCGCTGAAAACGGCAAAGAAGCAGTTGCCAAATTTGAAAAGTTTCCCGATTCGTATGATTTAATTCTCATGGACGTGCAGATGCCTGAGATGGATGGCTTGGAGGCAACACGCAGAATAAGAGCCATAGAGAAAAAATTGATAGAAAAAAATAGTAATTATAGAAAGCTGCGTGGGATTAAATCCATGGAGTTTGCGAAGCAAACTCCTAAGCAATTATCGGGAAACCCGCAGGGTATCCCGATAATTGCAATGACCGCAAATGTGTTCAAGGAAGATGTAGAAAAATGCCTTAATGCAGGAATGAATAATCACATCGGTAAGCCGTTAGATATAAACGAATTCTTCCGTGCGCTGCGTAAATATCTAAAGCGTACGCATTAAATAGCTTATTTCTATTTATTGGCCGTAATAGGCATTTTGCCCATTTTTGCGTTCCCAGTGTTTTTTTATAATATGTTCGGGTAACGGGTTTGCCGCAGGATTTATCGCAAGCGTAAGAAATGCCATTTTACAAATTTCTTCCAGAACAGCGCTGTTGTACACAGATTCTGCAGCGCTTCCGCCCCATGTAAAAGGACCGTGACCTGCAACAAGAACCATATTATTATGGACAGGATTTAAATTATTTTTTTTGAAAGTTTCTACGATCAACTTACCTGTTTCTAGTTCGTAATTATTTTTTACAGCTTCGGCGCTCATAAATTCTGTGCATGGAATTTTTTGTATTCCATGGTCTGCATGAGTTGTGCCGAATACAGGAACAGATTTTGCAGCCTGCGCCCATGCGACAGCATAAGTTGAATGCGTATGAGTAATGCCTCGCACACTTTTATCCGCAAGCTGTGAAAACTCTCGGTATAAAACCTGATGCGTTTTAGTATCCGATGACGGTTTTAATTTACCTTCGACAATATTTCCTTCCAGATCAACTATTACAATGGATTGCGGTTTTAATGAATCGTATTCAACACCGGAAGGTTTAATTGCAAAAACACCTTTGTCAGGGTCAAATGCCGAGGAGTTTCCCCATGTGTAAATCGCCAGGTTGCGGCGTTTAATTTCCATGTTTGCTTCGTATGCTTCTTCTTTTAAAAATTTATACATAAATAATTCTCCAAAAAGAGTTCACACGGAGGCACAAAGGCACAAAGTCTATAATTATCATGTTCATCTCCAATATGTTTCCGACCAACGTAATTCGTCATGTAGACGATGAATTTTTGTGTCTTTATTAATAAGCACAAACTCGATACCGCACATTTCTGCCCAATCACGGAAATATTCCGTTGTCAGCGCACTGGTATAAACCGAATGATGCGTGCCTCCGCAAAGAATCCAGCTTTCAGCCGCTTCATTAAGGCTTGGATACGGTTTCCAAAGCGCGCGCGCAACAGGAAGTTTTGGCATATCGTTTGTTATTTTTATTGTTTCAATTTCGTTTACGATCATTCTAAAGCGATTGCCAAGATCCACAAGCGTTGCAAGAACTGCAGTTCCAGGCGCGGCGTTAAAAACCAAACGCGCAGGGTCGGCTTTTCCGCCAATCGCAAGCGGATGTACTTCTATTCGCGGTTTGTCTTCTGCAATACTGGGGCAAATTTCCAGCATGTGCGCGCCAAGAGCTGCTTCTTTGCCGGGTTCAAAATGGTAGGTGTAATCTTCGATAAATGAAACGCCGCCTGTTAAACCGGATGCCATTACTTTTGCGCTTCTAGTTAGCATAGATTGTTTCCAGTCACCTTCCGCGCCAAAACCATAACCCTGCTCCATGAGCCTTTGCGAAGCCAAACCTGGCAACTGCGGAAGCCCGTGTAAGTCCTGAAAAGTTGTTGTAAAAGCGCCTGCGTTTTCTGTATCCAGCATTTCTTTAAGCGCAATTTCTATTTTTGCCTGTTCTATTATTGCGTTTTTTTCTGCTTTAAGTTCGTAAGATTTTGCATATTCTTCTATTAGAGCTAATGCCTGTGTATCCGTTACTTTCGCATAACGTGTAGCAAGGTCGCCAATGCCCCATGTATTAACCTGCCAGCCGAACTTAATCTGTGCTTCTACTTTGTCACCTTCTGTAACCGCGACTTCACGCATATTGTCGCCAAGACGCAGAACAGTTTTGTTAATGCCGTCATGTTTTGCGGCTGCCGAGCGCATCCATATATCTATTTTTTTGCGAAGCTCTTTATCCTGCCAAAAACCTGCGACAATTTTGCGAGGCAGCCGCATTCGCGCGTGAATGTAACCGTGTTCCCTATCGCCGTGCGCAGACTGATTTAAGTTCATAAAATCCATATCGATTGTAGCCCAGGGAATGTCGCGGTTAAATTGCGTATGCAAATGCAGGAGCGGTTTTTTATTGACAGCCAATCCTTGTATCCACATTTTTGACGGTGAAAAGGTGTGCATCCATGTAATGACACCTGCGCAGGAAGCGCTTGCATTTGCTTCTTCAAAGAGAGAGCGTATGCCAGCTGGCGAAATAACCGTTGGCTTTAAAACAATAGTGCCTGATAGTGCAGGATCTTTGTTAAAATCATCTGCCATTATACGCGCATGTTCTGCTACCTTTTTTAGAGTTTCTTCTCCGTACAAATCCTGACTTCCTACGATAAACCAAAATTCAAATTTTTTAAGTTCCATAATGCTACCTTCTAAAATTTTCTACCGCAGATTGTTCGATTTTTAACCCTGCGGTGTATCTTTCCATAAATATTTTAAAACTTTCTATATCTTTTTGCTC
>WQYB01000083.1 GCA_009781475.1 Treponema sp. | reverse complement strand
CCGAAGTGCCGTGCCTCGAAAAGGCGCAAGCCTTTGAGGGGTTGAGCCGCAAGGAGGCGGCGAAAGGCACGCAGGCGGTCTGGAAGGAGGTAACAGGATGTTACCGACTGGAAGATTCAAATCTTCCATGGAGAATAATTGAAAAGGGGAATAATTAAAAAACTTGCAATTTGGAGTTACTGTTCACTTTTTGCGGAGGCTTGTTATAACCAGTACTATTGCGATAACCGCAAAAAGACCAAAGAAAATAATGAGCCAAGGATAAAATATAACAAAGATTACAGCAAAAGAGAACAAAATTAATAAAACTACAATCAATAAAAAAATCTTCATATTATAATAGTATCTCCGTTATCCGTTGTGCCGCGCCTTCAAAGTCGCTGTAGATGTACAGCATGTCCCTAATTTGTTCGATATTATTCAGTGTTTCTGGGTTCCATTTTTTTTCTTTTAGCCTGTCAAGAACTGCATAAGCGGTATCATCATCGTAGTTTTCGCATGCTGTTTTTACAATTAAAAGCTGCTCAGTAAGATGTATAGTATTTTCCAGAATAGGATCGCGCATAGGTTCTGCAGTACTGCGAAACTTTTCTGTCAATTTATTAAGTATATTAATAAAACTTTCTGTATTGGCGTTTAAATAATCAATATCACCTTTTAGACCTGCGCTTTCCAGCGCGGCTGCAAGTTCTGACGCTTCTATTTCGCCAACATTTGCGAGAGCGGATTTTATTGCATGCGCTGTAATAGTAAAAAGTTTATTATCCTTATTATTAACTGTTTCCTGTAATATAACAATTGCTTTCTGAGCGTCTTCGCAAAACACCTGATACAATTTAGAGTTTGCCAAATCCGATATATTGGATTTATCTATAGTGGATTTATCGGCTGGGAAAATTTGTTCTTCTTCTGATTGATACTTTTTTGCTTCTTCCGGATATCTATCGCGGACAAATTTGTTTAAGATTGTGTTTAAATAGGTTATATCAATCGGCTTTGGAATAAATCCGTCAAAACCGTTATTTGCAAACATTTCTTCATTGCCCGCAATTGCATTTGCGGTAAGAGCGACTATTATGCCTTTGTAGCCAATTTCGCGCAGTTTTTGCGTTGTTTCTATGCCGTCCATCTGCGGCATCATATGATCCATAAAAATTATATCGTAAGAACTGCCGTTTTCGATTTTATTAATTGTTTCAAAACCGCTTCCCGCTGTTTCTATATTTAATTTATACGGCGCAAGAAGACCCTGCGCAACATAAAGGTTTGTATCTACATCATCTACAACCAGCACTTTACCGTAAGGCATAGGTTCTCTTGTAATTCTTATTTTTCCATTCTGCCGATCGCCTACAAATGTAAAGCTGCGCAATTTTTTTGCAGTATCTTTTCCAATCGGCAAATAATTTACCATGTCTTGTTTTATTTTTACTGTAAATAAACTGCCTTTGCCGTATTCGCTTTCTACACTGATGGTACCGTTCATCATTTCTACAAGTTTTTTTGTAATATTTAAACCAAGTCCTGTTCCTTCTGTAGAGCGGTTGGCTTCTTCGTTAAAACGAAGATACTCGGAAAACAGCCGTATTTTATCTTCGGTTTTTATTCCCTGACCCGTATCTTCTACTGTAAAACACAAAGTAACGCTGTTTGGTATTATTTCATAGTCAACCGATAATTTTATCTGTCCTTTTTCTGTGTATTTAATTGCATTGGACAGCAGGTTATTTAAAATTTGTTTAAGGCGGAGTTCGTCACCGTAAAGTTTAATAGGAAGGTTTTCATTTATCTCTAGTTTAAACTCTATGGGTTTTGATCCAATGCGCACGATATTAAGCTGAACAGCATCGTTAATAAGGTTTGGAACATTATATTCCATTGTAATAAAATCAAGTTTGCCGGTTTCTATTTTGGACATATCGAGAATGTCATTAATAATTCCCAAAAGATTGTTGCCGGAACTGTGTATTTTTTCGTAAGCTGCCATCTGTCCGTCGTGCAATCCGCGATCCTGCATTTCTATCTGCGCAATTCCAATTATAGCATTTAAAGGCGTGCGTATCTCATGAGACATTATCGCAAGAAAATTACTCTTACTGCGGTTTGCTTCTTCCGCGTCATTTTTAGCATATTCCAAAGATGTCATTGTTGCATTTAATGATTTTAAAAAGTCATTAATAAAAAAATTAAAAATTATTATTACAAGCGCCATTACTGCAAGCATGATAATAAAAACAAAGGCAACAGGATTATTGTAATCATCCATAATGTCCGGCAGTATTGCGATAGAGTACCATCCTAATACAGGAACAGACCCGATAGCCGCGCTTCCATTAGGATATTCTATGATTTGTGTTTTACCCGGCTCTAATTCAAGCGCTTTATTTAAAAGCCCCTCTTTGCCGAGTATCGTTTCTATGTTTTCTTTATTGATGACAAGATCCATATCAAGTGCAACAGTTATCTCTCCAGAAGAATTAAAGAAGTATATTTCGGTGTTTCCAATATTTTGTTCATAAATTGCTGTTATAAAAGCTGTTATGTCAATTCCGCTTCCTACCATCCCCAAAACCTTGCCGTATGCATTAAAAACAGGAGCGTTTATCCACAGGTTAATCATGTCAAGATCCGGATTGTAGTTAATGTTAAAGTTATAAACCTCTGTATCGTAAAGAGTCATGTTATACCAGTAATTTTCCGGACGATCCGGGTCCATAATATAGGGTTCTTCATCATCAAAGTAAAATATTTTATCACTGTCGTTAATCCAAAAAGTATTACCGGCAAGAGTTTTATGATACGAATTTATTTCTTCCAGCGCCATAGCTTTAACGGCTTCATTTTCCGGGTAAGTAAAGTAGCGTATAATAAGAGGCGATTCTGCCATTTTTACAGCGACAATAACTTTTGTATTTACAGAATTTTCGAGTTCGATTCTTTTTATATTAAGAGTGTGCGACAGCTCTTCTCCTTTGTTTGTTCTTATTACCTCCCGCATAGATAAAATAAAAGCCGCGCTTCCAACAACAAGTATCACCAGAAATAAAATAATTGAGAAAATAATAAATCTGCCGGAAACGCGCTGTTTTTTTCTTGTCATATAAAATTATTTTTTTAGCACAATAAGCGCAGCCTGCGTAATGATAGAAGGTTCGCCGAATATCATATTTGTACGCTGGTCAGTTATTGCCTGTGTGGCAGCGCTCATATCCGCTCTGCCGGAAGCAACAAACGAAGGAATAGCGTCATAAGACACTATTATAATTTCTACTTTTTTGCCCAAGTGCTGTGCAAAACGATAAACCATGTCCATATCAAAACCTACGATATTGCCATGATTGTCATAATAGCTTAAAGGCGGATAATTGCCCGTATCGCATACTCTGAGTATTCCGTTCTCTCCCGTTAAATTAAACCGGGGAATTTCATCGTCTCCGGGTAGAGGAGTTCCAATCCATCGGTTTACGACTTCGTTCCATGTTCCGTCAGCAACAGCGCCCAAAAACCATTCATTGTATAAATCACGGAGTTCTGCAGTATGAAAAATAGGAGCGGCTTTATTTACATAAATATCCTCCGGAAGTATAAGATATTCAAAGTCTTCGTATAAACCGCTCAGCGCCAGCTGCCGCGCATAATCATTGCTGATAAGTACAGCGTCAACTCTCCCTTGACGGAGCGCTTCCAGCATATCTGCGGCTTCTCTAAACGGAACCCTTGCTGCCTTAAAAACATCCTGCGCCAATGAGCCGTATACATCTCCCGCTTCGAATGCGATACGCGCTCCAGAAAAGATATAATCGGCATACGATCTATCTTTGCCTGTTTCTTTCTTGTTTTCCGGCGTACAGGATGTTATAAACGTTAAAACAATAATAAAAAAACAAAATATTTTCTGTATTTTCATCAATCAATTCTCCTTTAATTTTAATAGTATTTTTATTTGTTTTACAACTGCGTCAAAATCACTATATACATAAAGCGTATCTTTAATCTGCTCAAGCATGCTGTTTGTTTTTGCGCTCCATGTTTTTTCTTTTAACCTCTTAAGAACTTCGTAAACCGTATCATCATCGTAATTTTCGCATGCTGTTTTAATTATCAAAAGCTGTTCAAAAAGATATACTGTATCTTCTGTAAGTGGATCAGACAGCGGCGCATAGACATTATTGAAGTAATCGAGGTAATTCGATTTATATTTTTCTATCAATCTATAAAGCGTATTTATAAAATTTTCTGTATTGGTTTTTAAATAATCAATATCGCCTTTAAGGCATGCTTTTTCTAACGCGGCTGCTGATTTGGAAGCTTCATGCTCTTCTATATTGGCAAGCGCCGATTTCATTGCATGTACGGTAACAGTAAGCAGCTTTAAGTCAGGCGGCGGCGCTGACGGCGGCGAAGATTGCAATACTTTAATTGCTTTTTCTGCGTCTTCGCAGAATGCTTTTAGAATTTTTTTGTTGATTTCTTCTTTTTCTGCGTTTGCCTCTATAACAGCTTCTGGTTTATACTTTTTTGCTTCATCCGGGTATTTGTCACGGATAAATTTAATTAAAACAGAGTTTAACTGCCTTACATCAATTGGCTTAGGAATAAATCCGTCAAAATCATTTTTTGCAAACATTTCATCATTGCCTACAAGCGCGTTAGCTGTCAGCGCAATAATTGGAATCCGTTTATGCGAATTACTATTGTTGCATTGTCCGGCTTCCCATTCGCGGATTTTTTTTGTTGTTTCTATCCCGTCCATCTGCGGCATCATATGATCCATAAATATGACATCGTATGTTTTTCCGCTTTTTATTTTTTCGATTGCTTCAAAACCGGAGCTTGCTGTTTCCATGTTAAGTTTATAAGGCGCAAGCATTCCCTGCGCAACATATAGATTTGTTTCTACATCATCAACTACAAGAACGTTTCCGTACGGCATTATATCTCTAGTCAGTTTACGCCGGTCTTTTACTCTGCTGTTGGTATAAGTAAAATTACAAAGGCTTTTAATTGTTTCTGCGCTGATTACAGGGCATTCAATCTTTTTTTGCCAAACAGTAACTGTAAACGCGCTGCCTTTACCGTATTCGCTTTCGACATAGATAGCGCCGCCCATCATTTCGACAATATTTCTGGTAATATTCAAGCCGATACCGGTTCCTTCGGTTTTGCGGTTGGCTTCGGTATTAAAACGTAAATACTCGGAAAATAATAATTTTTTATCATCCGATTTTATTCCCTGTCCTGTATCCTGAACAATAAATTTTAAAACCAAATCCTCGCTGTCAAGCGAATGTTTATCATAAATAGAATGTCTGCTGTAAACATCATTTCTTTCATGCATTTCATGATGAACAGAAAGTACAACTTGTCCTTTTTCTGTGTATTTTATCGCATTAGAAAGCAGATTATTTAAAATTTGTTTAAGCCGGAGTTCATCACCGTAAAGTCTAGACGGAAGGTTTTCGTCGATGTTCAGCTTAAACTCAATAAGTTTTGATCCTATTCGGAGAATATTAAGCTGAACAGTATCATTGATAAAATTTGCTACATCGTATTCCAAAGGATTTAATTCCAATTTGCCTGTTTCTATTTTTGACATATCAAGAATGTCATTAATAATTCCCAATAGATTATTGCCGGAACTATGTATTTTTTCGTATGCAGTAATTTGCCTGTCTGACAAGCCGTTTTCCTGCATTGCAATCTGGGAAATTCCTATAATTGCGTTTAATGGGGTGCGTATTTCGTGCGACATTGCAGCCAAAAACTGCGTTTTAAATTTGCTTTCTCTTTCCAGCCGTTTTTTTGCTCTAAATAAATTAAAAAGTAAAACCGCGCCTAATAACAATATAAATGCGCTGATGAGCCATAAATTCTGCTGTTGCTGCAATTTAACTCTATAGTCATAAGTTCTGCGTGCCCATTGTTCTGCAATACCTTTTGTATCTATAAAGTAAAGCGTTTTATCGATGATAGAGCGCAATACTGCTTCGTTAATATTAAATCCAAAAGTCGATTCGTAAGGATAATCAAAAATAATATTTGCCTTGTAACCCGGCTGTTCTTTAAAATTTGTTTGAGTTAATAATTTGTAATAGCTTCCCATTACCATATCAACTTCGCCGCGCTCAAGAGCGGCAAATGCCTTGTCATAATTATCATAAAAAATTGTATCTCTGTGAGCCGGGAACCATTGATTAAAAATTTCTGTTTGAGCAGTTCCTTCTACCAGCGCAATTTTTATATATAATATTTCGTTGAGCTTTATATTACGGTGTTCTGTTTTGGAAAGAAGTGCGTGATTATCGATTAAAAACGAAGAATCTGTCCATAAAAATCTTCCGGCGCGTTCCGGCGTACGTATCAGCTCAGTAACTATAGAGGCTTTGCCAGTTTCCAGCATTTCCAGCAATTCTGACCAGTCACTGCGCCTGTCATTTGCTAGATTAAACTTTAACCCTGTAAGTATTTCTATTTCTTTTAACACATCATGGCTTATACCCTGAAACTCCCTGTCGTATATGTTATAAAAGCTGATAGGGTAGTTGTCGTGCTCTGCAGCAAACATGACATTATTATTTTGCTGTAAAAAAACAAGTTCTTCCTCTGTAAGGCGGGAAAGTAATTTGTGTTTATTGTATTCCTGCATTCCAAGATTATATAATTCTACAAAATAGTTAAAAGCATTATTTTCTATCGCTTTTTGTATAATATTAATGACAGGTTCGTTTTCTTTTTTTTGCGTTGTCAGAGAAACAGTTCCGTATATCAGCGGAAAAAAATTATGCGCTTCAACATCACCGTATATTTCAAAAGCCGGCTCCGCAATAAGTTCTTCTATGTAGGCGTCTATACTTCCGTTTTTTAAATTTATATACGCTTCTTCATAACTATCAACAAAAAAAACTTCGAACTCATTTGCAAACCGCGCAGAAACTTCTTCGTGTGTCACAGTTCCTGATAAAAATCCAAAACGTAACTGACGCACGGCGCTTATAATTTGAAAAGGCAGACAACCGGAAATCCTAAAATAACCAACTAAGCGTTCGGCAAGACCGTCAGTCATAAAAAATGTTTTTCTGCGCTCATCAGTAGCCGTCAGTTCGTTTGTAAAATCAATGCTGCCGTTTTCCAGCCCTAAGAGAAGATCGTCCCATTCATATAACTTAAGTTCGAAAGGTATACCGAATAATTCTGTAAGCCATTCGCAAAACAGAGCGGCAAATCCGTCTAATTCTCCGTCATTATTATAAAAGGCTTCGGTACTTGGCGTAAGCCCGTATATAAATGATTCACGTTTTTCTATTAGAGCATTTATTTCTTTTATATCTTCATTTGTTACACCCGGAATTGTCCGAAAATCAGTATATCTTTGAGCGCTTGTATTTTTTCTGCTGCTTGCTCCTTCGCAGCCGGTAATAACCGCAAGCGAAACAAAAAGCAGAAACAAACAAATAAAAAAAATAAAAGTTTTTTTTTGATTAATAGACATTAATTGCTCTCATTGCCTAAATGTGTTTCTATGCTTTTAATTAATTCTGGCGGAGAAAAAGGTTTGACGATGAAGTCAAGCGCTCCGGCTTTGAGCCCCCGGCTTTCGGATTCTGAGTCATGGTTTGCGGAGAGAAAAATAACAGGAATTGATTTATATTTTTCGTTTGCTTTTAAAGCCGAAAGAGCCTCAAAACCGTCAGTTTCCGGCATTTCAATATCTAAAAGTATTAAATCCGGGAAGATTTTTTCTAAAATCTGAAACATTCTTGCTGCAGAAGGAAGCGCATATGTCTTGTATGAGCCTTCGAGAACAGTTTTTGCTGTTACAAGGTTAGTTGCATTATCATCGACTATAAATATCGTTTTCATGTCCCCTTGATTGTAGCATTCCTTCGTTTTTTATGCACTATCAAATTATGATTTTATGCAGCGAGGCACAAGTATAATGACGAGTTCTTTCGGAAAAAACGACATAATTTAAGAAAACTTCACGCTGGTATTGCACGAACGCTGGAAATTATTGGCTTTACCTCACACAAAGGCACGGAGACGCAAAGGGAAGATTTAAGATTTTTTTGTCATGAACCAAACGAACATGAAAGAGCCAGATATCGAAGCCGACGAATGTATGAAACTGACAGGATCTCTGACATACTTACCGCTAAATTTGGTGAGCGTGCCAATTACAAAAAAAAATCTGACACGCTCTACATTACAGCTTTTTACCTGACCGCAGTGTCAACCTTTATTTTGTCCATGTTCCGTTTAAGCCTTCAGAAGAACCAGAAATTGTAAGTGTGTTGCCGCTAAGTGTGTAATTAACGACATCAGTAGCCGTACTAGTACCCCAAGATACTCCTTGATTAGTTGACTGACGTAGGAAGTTGAAGGTTATTTGAGTTGATGTAGATGAAAAGTTACCATCATACCATAAATTAGGTTGATTTTTTTCCAAAAAAGTTGATCCGCTAAAAGTCAACGTCTTGCCACTGAAACTCCAAGTTCCCTGTAATGTTTCAGGTTCAGGTCCACCAGGGCACCCTGTCATTGTAAATCCAATTACCGCAACAATGGCGATAATCCCAAAAAGTTTAATTGCATTTTTCATAAAAAACTCCTGTGCCTATCATGGTTAATTTACCGCTTAAAAAACGGCATTAAATTTAAAATATGGATTTAAGGCTTAAGTGTAAACCTAGAAAACAATGAAGTTTTATCGTTATAAGGGATTAAATTACCTGGTAATTTGTGCAGTTTCGGCTTTTAAGCCTATGTTTTTTTAAATTTTATTAATAGTTCAGTCCTGCTTTGTATACCCAATTTGCGATAAACATTTTGACTGTGAAAATTTACACTTGAAACCGATAATTGCAAAGCTTGTGTTATCTGTTTGGCGGTATAACCTGATAAAAGCAGGTTAAAAACTTCTTTCTCACGCGGTGTCAGATCTACGCCTGGTTCGATAGTGCTTTTTATTTCGGTCATTGCTGATAATTGTTTTTTTTGGACATAGATCATTTTATATTTTACCAGCAATTCTGTACGGCTTTGCACCTTCAGTTTGCAGTAAATTTTATTGCAATGGAAAGCTACCCCTCTGTTCGTTAGATTAAGAGTATTGGCTATCATTTTTGTTGATTGATCTGTAAAGAGCAGATCCAAGACTTTTTTTTCATGGATAGTAAATAATGACATGTCTATTTCAATACTGTCGGATACCGGAGGTTGTTTTCTGTGTTTTTTAACATAAAAAACAATAACCGCACCAAACAGAATAGCTGCAATAAATAAAATAACAACAATCATTCTGCGCCGGAAAATAACATCATCCAGACTGTCCCATTTGTCTCCTTCTCCAAAAACACCGTTTGTATCCGGCGAGCCAATGTAATACAAATTGTCATTTTCTCTGACTGTATCATTTCTATATTGAAAAAGCGGTCTCGAAACAAGATGTACAATTCCCGCATGACCGTAAACTCTTGGGGAACCCATACCTTCCAAACTGTTGTTACTGTATCCCCTTGGAGCATTTGCTCCATAGATAATGCCGCCTGTTTTTTTGATAGAACCTTTGCTGCCGATTGAAAAACCACCGCCGTTCTGATAAATGCTTATACTTGGCGGCTCTCCGATATTGTAATTGTTTTGTAGAATAACTCCGTCATACATGATTAGTTTTGAATCGGCTCCGCTGACAGCAACCAGGGGAGCGTGAGCTGAAATGGGTGGGTTGTTCAAGTAACCGCCGTCAATAATGAGTTCGCCGTTCGTACCGGGTTTTCCAAGACTCAAACTGGAAGAATCACCGCTTACCCAAATAACCGGATGATCGATATTACCGAAACCACGGCAAATTTTGCTTTCACCCCCCCCCCCCCTTCAAAAATCTAACATGGGTATCATTAGGAATTTGGAGGTGTTGTGTTTCATCATCAACAATCCGCATGGCGATTATATCAATTGAGGAAGGAATGACAGAAGAAGAACTTTGAGAATATAAATTAGCTAAGAAAGCAAATATTAATAGAAAAAATGGTATAAGCCCTCTTTGCATTTCTGTTTATCCCTCACATTATATTAAAATCATAATGTGCTTTTTTACGGCTTGTCAAGGTTTCTGATATAGAAGTGTAGTTAACCAAAAAAACGACATAATTTAAGAAAACTTCACGTTGGTATTGCAGCGAAGCTTCCAGCAGATGCAAAGGAGAAATATTAAGAGAAACGGGTGTTACCAGATATGAGGCACTTCGTACCGCTTGATATTTTCATCATCAGTAATAAGCGTCATTTGCTCGATAATAGCAGCTGCGACAAGAAGTCGATCAAAAGGGTCACGGTGAATAAGGGGAAGAGTTTCAAGTACGGTAAGGTAGGCAGGTTTAATTGGGAGAACGGTAATTCTGTTTTTTTCAGCGTCATAAAGAAAATCAGCTGTGTTATTGATAATGTCCAGCTTTCCTATGTTAAGCTTTATTGCAACTTCCCAAGCGGAAGCAATACTGAGGTATATGGGATTAGATAAATTATAGATAATCTCATTTGCTGTTTTAGACAACTTTTCATCGCCATTGAAATACCACAGAGCGGTATGAGTATCAAGCAGGTAACCAGCCATTTACATATAATCCTTGAAGTCTTCAAGCGGTTCAAAGAAGGTTTCTGTAATTTGATATTTCCCTTTCGAGCAGCCAAATTCACGCCCCTTGGGCGGTTCTTTGCTTTCATTCGTCTTTGCAGGTGTAAAAGTGATTATAACAGGACCTGAAGGGATTTCGCGAGGAACAGTAAACTGCCTATAGCTATCCGTAACTTCTACGGTTTGTGTAATACTCATAAAATTAATATAGCATGTAAAATTTCAATAAACAAGGAGACGCAATGCCTCACGTTAAATCTAACCCTAAGGGGGGTGATGCCTCAAGATGAAAATCTAACCATACGGAAAATGAAATAATACCGGTAAGACCATTTACTGGAGTACGTATGGAGTTAAATT
>WQYB01000082.1 GCA_009781475.1 Treponema sp. | reverse complement strand
ATTCTAATTCACCTGTTTTCCAATATTCATTTATTTCTTCTATCATAATTTGTGCTTTATTTATTGAAATCATTGCAAATTTATCTTCTTTTCGAGAATAATTTATTTCAAAACCAAGTAACTTTATATAAAACTCCATACTTTTATCAAAATTATTTACACTTAATTCTGGAATTATTTTATTATAATTAACTTCCCACATATTTTATCCTTAATATTATTTTTTTATCCATATCTAATATTTTCTTTAAATATATGATAATTCTTTTTATAAAAATCATATTTGTCTATTTTAATTCTTTTTTTTGCATAATATTCATAATTTTTCAATAAAATATTTTCCCACGGTTTTACATCATCTTTGTTTACCAAATTATGCATTGAAACAAAATCATTATAATTTATTAGTTCAAATCTTTCAAATTTTCTTTTTAACAATTGCTTCTTAATCATTTTTTTTGTTCGTTTTGAAAAATCTTTCGCTGTTGTAACATATATGCCTTTGTTTCTTTCTTCAATAAAAAGTGTTCCAATAAATTCTTTAATTGCCGAAACAGGCTCTGTTTTATTTTTAGATTCACGTCTCTTGCATTGAATTAGTATAGTGTCATCAGAATTTATCAATTTAAATTCTTTATCATAATAATTAATTTCATCCAATGATGCAGTAATTTCTTCATTTATTGTTAAGTATTCATTGTATGCAATAATCTTATCCATAAAATCTCCATAAATTATTGTTCCCGATACTGCTTGGCATTAATTGTGCGCTAATTGCAGTTGCGCCTTATTTCCAATCTTCTATTTTTAACCCATTTATTCTTTTAAATTCTTCTGTATTGTTTGTTACCAATATCATATTTAATGATTTTGCATGAGCTCCTATTAACATATCAAATGGTCCAATTAAATACTTTTTATCTTTTAATTCTTTTTTAATTTTTCCATATTCTTTTGCAGCATATTCGTCAAAACATTTCACCTCAAATAATGTTAAAAAGTTCATTAATGCCATTCTATTTTTTATATTATATGCTGGATCTGCATTTTCAATACCAAATTCCAATTCCGCAAGAGTAATACTTGATAAATAAAGACCTCTTTTCCTGTTCTTCTTTAATTTATCCATTACGTTTTGAAATTTATTTTTTATTATGAATATACACATATTTGTATCAAAAAAATACATTAAAAATCTTCCCTTTTTTGATCAGTGCCTTGAATTCTGCTTTCTGCCATAAAATCATCAGAAAAATTATTTAAACCATGTAAAAACACTTCCCATTCTTTATCTACCGGGAATAAAAATACGGCTTCACCAACCCTTTTAATATACACATCATTTCCAGTGAATTGATATTCTTTAGGAAGCCTGACAGCTTGGCTCCTGCCATTCAAAAATAGCTTTGCAGTTTGCATAAATATCTCCTATATTCTTAATATATACCATGATATATACCTCGTCAAGGGTTTTAATGACAAATTTATCATTATTCTTTGAATCATTTGTCATATGTTCATTATTTTAGAAATTATTATCACTGACTATACTTTTTAACCTAACAAGCCTATCTTCATCAAGAGCGGCTGCGCAGCTGCCCTTGCCTGCTTTTTCATGCGGTTTAAAATCAACTCTGCGCTGCTCTCTCTGACAGCATCTTATTACCCATTTCGCGTAACAAATATTTTTGAATCTTTCCGCTTTGCGTCATTGGATAACTGTCAACAAAGAAAACATATTTGGGGATTTTAAAACGCCCGATTTTATCCCTGCAGAAATCACGCACTTCCTCTTCTGTTAGCTGCACATCCGGTTTTAATATAACAAAAGCACCGACTTCCTCGCCGTACTTCTCGCTTGCAATCCCTGCAACCTGTACGTCTTTTATACCGGGTATGGTGTATAAGAAATCCTCCACTTCCTTGGGTGAAATATTTTCCCCTCCGCGGATGATCAAGTCTTTTATACGGCCTGTAACCTTGAAGTTACCGTCTGCATCTTTTATCCCCTGATCTCCTGAGTGAAGCCAGCCGTCTTTATCAATACACGCTGCTGTAGCTTCCGGCATTTTGTAATAACCCTTCATCGTATTGTAGCCGCGGCAGCAGAACTCTCCGTGAGTACCAACAGGGCATTCTTCTCCGGTTTCAGGGTTGCGTATTGTCACTTCGATGCCAGGCAGAGCGCGACCTACAGTTTCTACCTTTACAATAATATCATCATCGAAACGGGTCTGAGTCATTACAGGGGAAGCCTCTGTAAGCCCGTAACAAATTGTTACTTCTTTCATGTGCATAAGATCAATCACCTGACGCATTGTTTCGATGGGACAGGGTGAGCCTGCCATGATTCCGGTGCGCAGACTGGAAAGATCGAACATTCTGAACATGGGATGATTCAATTCCGCTATAAACATTGTGGGTACTCCGTAGACTGCCGTACACTTTTCTTTTTGAACAGTCGCAAGTACAAGCAGGGGATCGAACCATTCGATAAGAGCTGCAGTTGAGCCATGCGTAATAATTGCCATCATTCCAAGCACAAGGCCAAAACAATGGAACAGCGGCACGGGAAGACAGACAATGTCTTTCTCTGTAAACTTCTGGTTCTCGCCGATATTCCAGCCGTTGTTAAGAATATTTCTGTGAGTCAGCATTACGCCTTTTGGAAAACCTGTAGTGCCTGATGTATACTGCATGTTTACAACATCGTTTGTATCAAGCGAGGCTTCAATTTCACGTAACTGTGCGGAATCCGTATGCTGCCCAAGCAGCAATAGTTCGCTTAAACAGAACATTCCCCTGTGTTTCTGCTGACCGATATGCACAACATATCTTAAGAATGGAAAGTTGCCGGAGTTTATATGCCCTCTTTGGGAAGTTCTTAGCTCCGGTACAAGTTCATTTACCATTGCGATATAATCAGAATCGCGCCAGCCGTTTGTAAGGCAAAGACAGACCATATCCGACTGCTTCAATACAAATTCAAGCTCGTGGGTTTTATAGCCTGTGTTTATGGTGACAAGAACAGCTCCTATCCTTGCGCATGCAAAAAGAACGGTATTCCAGTCCGGCACATTTGTCGCCCAGATTCCTACATGGTCGCCTTTTCTGATACCCATGTTTAAAAAACCATTTGCCAGATCATCAACTCTTTTATTGAATTCCTGATAGGTGAAACGAAGATTACGATCGGCATATACAATAAAATCATGATCGGGATGAGCGTCTGCTTTCTCTGTTAAAACCTGCGATAAAGTTTTTTCTATATACTCCATAAATTACACCGGAGTATAAACAACAGCAAGTATTTTTACAGGGTTGTTATTTGCAGAAAATACGCGATGCGGCACTATCGAATCGTAATAAACCGAATCGCCCGTGTTTAAGGTGCTGGACTCCTTACCGTATTCCAGCGAAAGAGTGCCTTCAAGTACATAGATAAATTCTTCGCCTTCATGCGCGGACTTTTCCTGCTGCGCATCAGGTTCGATTGCTACGATAAAAGGTTCCATGTGGCGTCCTGTTTTATCCGCTGCAAGCGCGTAAAAACTCATGCCATGATGGCCGCCCGATGCTGCGCCTTGCGGAAGCCCTGTTTTAAAACGGCTTCCTGAAACAGCATCCCCTGCTCTGCAAATTACAGGCCCTAATTGTTCATTGTCGTCAAGAAGTGTGCCAAGGCGTACGCCTAGCCCCCTGGATATTTTAATTAACGGAGCAAGATCCGGAATGTGCCCGTCGTCTTCGATCTTTGCGATTAAGTCTGCCTGTACGCCTGAGCGCTGTGACAGGTCTTCCCTGCTGATTGAATAGGTCTTTCTGATTTCGGCGATTCGTTCGCCTAAAGTATGTGTTGCCATAGCGACATTTTATATTTTTATGTCATCATGTGCAAGTTCAATTGACAAGCTATTTTATTTTTTTTGTTTTGTTTTGGGTTTTCAAGCAAAAGCAAACTTTAGACTACTTTTTCGAAAACTAGTCTCAAAAGTAACTTAAGCATAAACACAGATTTATCCAGATTGATATATAATATTCCTATGAAAAACGAAATCGCTTTTAAAATAACCACCGATATTAACAGATGATGGAACAAAAGCACCTTTTTCGAGTAATGTACCAGGGTTCATAGTAGCATTAACACCTATTTCTGCATAATCACCAATTATGGCACCAAATTTCCCCAGTCCTGTCTCGACCCATTCACCATTGGGCATTTTAATCTTTACTTTTTTTTGCACAATACATTTTTTAGCAAGTTCTGCATCTAATTTAAGTTCTTCTACCATTTTTTTCTTGTTTTTTAATAACAAAACATTTGATGTTTTTGCACCAGCTCCAAGATGAGCATAGTTACCAAGAATAGAATCACCAATGTAGTTAAAGTGAGGAACTTCCACATTATCAAAAAGCACGGAATTTTTTATTTCTGCGGAATTTCCTACAACACAATTATCACCAATAATTACATTTTCTCGTAAAAAAGCGCCGTGTCTAAGTTCACTACCTTCACCAATCAAGGCAGGACCATAAATTTCCACACACCTATCTATTCTTTTAACATTTTTACTTATAAAAATACCCTTGCTGATTTCATTGTATTTATCTGAATAATTCCTTGCAATCGTATATATAGCTTCCCGTATGGTATTAAGTATAAACCATAAAGGTTCATCATCCAAAAACCATAATTTGAGAATTTCAGGAATGCTTTCAAAAAACATAGTTCTATCAATATGCTGTGCTGCATTAGTCATATCTTCTCCATAGTTTTTCAAAATGTTTAACGCATAAATCAATGAACGATTTCCCGTTTTTCATTTTTTCTAGCACAAAAGAAGTTGTTTGTTCAACTCTTATACCTGTATGGTATGGTGTCCACCAAGCCCACTTCCCGTCAATAATAATTACTGCGTATCTAACTTCCGTGTTATATTCATGCCACTCAATGGTGCCTGTTCTGCCATTTGGATTCGGCATTATGTCTTTTTTCATATCCTCAATAATTTTTCGTGTATCAGTGGCCCTAAGAATAGGATCATTTTCCTCTAGCTTCCCAGTTTCTTTTAGTAAATCCTTATCTGTATTTGCTACTAGCAATCTGAGATTTACACCGTTACTTATCTTTTCATGAAAGTTACGTGTTCTTAATACATTTAAGATTCCATCACCATAATATACAATAATATCTACCGAACGTTCTGCATTAGATAACATTTCATAAAGCATAGAGTGTTTTCCATCTTCCTCCTCAAATATGTGAATAAATCCTTTCTGTTCGAATATGTTTGACGGTTCATTTATATCTAGTTTTTGCTTTGTTCGTCTTTTATACATTTGTACAAAGAAGACAAGCAAGAAGAAAATAGATAAACAAACAATAACCATTGTAAAAACGGGTTTGCTGGCAAATAAATCTCTTATTCCATTAATTATTATTACAACAGAGCCAATTACCCCAAGCACTAAGGATAGATTACTTACCCATTTCATCATTTTGTTATCATCCTTGACATACATGCCTTTTGTTGTAGTGATGGTGGAAACCTGTGAACATATTCATAATCTAATATATTCTGGTCTCTTTCCTGCTAATTCAAATTTACCAAGCTTTCCAGAAAAAAATAAAGCCACAACTGGGGACTGTATTCTAATTACGGAAGGCTTATACAGCTCCTATCTAGGTATAATGCTATTGAATTTGCTGAATTTTGTCAAGTAATTGGTTGATTATTGAGGTGAATTAGTGATTACTGATGAATATTGATGACTACCGAGGGTTCTATGTGTCGTTTTATGTGTTTGAAGCCATGAATATTTCAATTTCAGCTGCAGCCTTTATATCCTTCATTATAGTTTCAACCTGTCTGTTTTATTATTGTTTCCGTTCTCCCGGCACGAGTCTGCTATTATCTAAAACAGCCGCAGCTTTTTTAAATTCACCGTGCAATATGTACAACGATATTTCATCCAAAAGCTCATTTACCGCGCGAGGCCATTTTTTGTTTTTCAAATCATCCAGCGCTGTTTTGGCGGCTCGTTTTTGAATACGCTGGCATGCTGTTTTTATCTCTGAGAGCTTTTCCGTCAAGACAATTTTGTCTTCATCAGATAATTCATCGTTATTGTCTGTTTCTTTTGGTTTGTATTTTTCGATTACCGTCCGAAGCGCGTCCATAAATAATGGTGTATCGGATAAAATTTCCGTTATTTTCCCGGCTCCCCCCGCCTGTTCCAGTTTGAGCGCAGCAGCAGACAGTTCTGTTTCACCGATGTTCATAAGAGCGCTTTTCATGCCATGTACAGTTATAGTAAACAAACTTAAACTTGAGTTGTCGCATTCATTCAATTTCGGCAGGATGTCTTCCAAAACTGAAAGCGCTTTTTTAATATCCTGCACAACTATTTTAGAAAAATCACTTTTATATAACGAACCGTTAACAGGTTTTTGATTTTTCATTTGCTTCCGTGCCGCCTCAACTACTTCGTGCGGCTGCTTATCGCGGACCAAACGGTTCAATATGGAATTCAACTCGCGTGTATCAATCGGTTTGGACATAAAGCCGTCAAAACCGTTTTCCAGGAACATAGACGATATTCCCGCTACAGCGTTAGCTGTCAACGCTACAATAGGGTTATTATATCCTAAGTCGCGGATTATTTTTGTTGCTTCTATCCCGTTCATTACCGGCATCATATGATCCATAAATATAATGTCGTATTTATTTCCTTCCTTGATTTTATCTACAGCCTCAGAACCGCTTAAAACCGTTTCGATTTTCAAACCATATGACTGCATCATGCCTCTTGCCACATACAGATTGGATTCAACGTCGTCTACTACAAGGACGCCGCCGTAAGGCATATACTCACGCACAATCTGCGCTCTGTTTGATTTTAATACGCCCTTAAAACGGCTGCTGCGCAATTGCTGCGCCAATTCGCAGCCGCATACATTGTTACCAATACGTTCTTGCGCAAGCCGTACTGTAAACACCGAACCTTTTCCCTGTTCACTTTCAACAAAAATTTGGCCGTTCATCGCTTCCAATAGGCGTTTAGTTATGTGCATACCCAAGCCGGTGCCGACTATAGTACGGTTAGAGTCCATATTAAAGCGCGTGTACTCGTCGAACAGTCTATTTACCTGTTCTTCCGTCATTCCCTGCCCGGTATCGGTCACTCTCAAGACAAGCACGCATTTTGAATCAATAATATTTTCTGCACTAACCGACAGCTCTACAGTCCCTTTGTCAGTATACTTAAAGGCGTTGGAAAGAATATTGTTTAGTACCTGTTTGATGCGAAGCTCATCGCCAATCAAATCAAGCGGTGTGTTCTCGTCTATTTTAAGGACAAACTCTATAGGCTTGCTGTCATAACGCAGGAGAACCAGCTGCACCGTATCGTAAATAATACTTGGAATGTCATATTTATTGGAGATAATTTCCAGCTTACCGGCTTCGATTTTTGAAAGGTCAAGGATGTCGTTAATAATGTTTAACAGCAAATTCCCGGAGTTGTATATCATGTTGAAAGCTTCTATGATTTCCGGCGAGGTATCTTCCTTTTGCAATTCTATTTCTGCTGTGCCGAGTATCGCATTCATGGGGGTGCGTATCTCATGGCTTACATGCGATAAAAATACGCTTTTCGTTTTATTGGCGTTTTCCGCTTCCAAACGTTGTTTTTCCGCTTCATTAATAAGGTTTTTCAATTCTGTCAATTCATGAATAAAACCTACAACGGCAAAACTGTTTTCATGCGGGATTTTTTTGAACTCTACTTCAAGAACACGTTTTTTGCCATGCATATTTAATTCAGTTTCAAATTTTACCTGTCCTTCTTTTACAGTTTTTGCAAGCCGATCGGACAGCGGAATGGATTTACTCCCGTCAGGCTGAAACTCCGGTATGCTTTTTGCCAGGCGTTCGGCAAAACCCGTAAGCATTTCCTCTTTTGTTTCAAATCCCATTAATGCCATAGCAGCCGGGTTGAAATCTATTACTTTGAATTTACTGTCAAACAAAAAATTAATTTGCGGGTTTATTGCAAGCAGGGTACGCATACGCTCATCCGCATCGCGCATCTTTTCAATTAAAGCAAGCTGCTCCTTTTGCTCTCTCATATCCTGCGTGTAGCCGATTACCACATCGTTTTCGCCAAACTTCGTGCGTATAAGCGTAACTTCAGTTGGGATCAGCAAACCGTCATTCGGTCTTTTTAATGTCCATTCAAAAAAGCTATAACCGGTTTCAAATGTTTCGCGCAATAAGCTTGCGGCTTTTTCGCTGGAACGCAGGCCATTCGGCTGATATTCCGGAAAACAATCCCTGTAAAACCGATTTTTATAATCCTGTTTATCTTTTAACCCCAGAATAGCGATGTTCGAATCATTACAATCAATGACGTTCAGATCTTTGCCCCATAACCCAATGCCCATTGGAGAGGTATTAAGCATCAGCATCAACCTCTCCTGTTCGGTCCTTGCCGCTCTTCTGCTTATAAAAAACATAAACAACACTAAAATAACGATGAGCGCAAACGAAATGGATATACCTATCAGCCAAGGCACCCTGGCCTCAGCTATTTTTGCGCGGTAATCAAAGGTTCTGTGCATCCACCGGTTGGTTATCCCTTTTGTGTCGATGGACTGGAGGGCTTTGTCGATGATGGATCTAAGGACGGTATCATCCTTATGAAACCCGAATCTGGTGTCTATATTTTGGTCAAATACATAGTTAAGTTTATATCCGGTATGCTCCTGATAATGAGTCAAAAACATGAGCCGTCTCTCTGTAGTCATGACTAAATCAACCTCGCCCTTGCGCAAGGCGATGAAGGTTTCTTCGATACTATCAAACTCAACGGTATATTCATGATCCGGAAACCATTGCCTGAACATGGCAGTATAGGCAGTATCGCGGGCAAGACCTACTTTCAAGCTTCGGATCTCATTGATAGCGACGTCGAAGTGGTCGTCCATGGATATAAGCGCGTAATAATCGTTTTGAATCACCGTTTTCGTCCAGATGAAGTGTTCTTCGCGCGCTTTTGTCCACAGCAATTCCCCAATTAAAGATACCTCTTTGTTTTTCAGCTTATCCAACAGAACGAAAAAGTCGGTGGTTTCATCATTGACAAGCTCAAAGGATATATCTGTGAGAGCTTCGATCTCTTTGAGCAAGTCGAAAAAGATTCCCTGCCACTCTTTTTCGCGCGCGTTGTAAAATGTGATGGGATAATTGCTGGTGACTGCAGCGATCGGTATAACCGGATTGTTTCTTATATATTCGCGTTCCTCGTCGTTCAGCTGTACAGACAGCTTAAATTTCTGATACTCCTGATACCCGTGATTGTATAATTCGTTGAGATAAATATTGGCGCCGTTACGCTGCGCTTTTGTAACAACAGAGATTATGGATTCAAAAGCCGGGTTTGCCGTTGCCATTGCGACGGGATTAAAAATCAGCGGAAAAAAATCTTCAATAACCACATCGCCGTATTGGATATACAGCGCGTCATTGTTATTCGACGTAAAAAAAGCGTCGGCTTCCCCGTTTTTAATAACCTGATACCCTTCCATCGCCGTCCTGACCCATACAGTTTCATATGACCCAGGTTCGTTTGATGCGGCGAAGAGGCGTTCGGCGGGAGCGTTTTCTAAAAATGCGTATCTGGGCAGACGTTCAGCAGCTATCTGGTTGAGCCTCCTTGACCCTGCAATCCGGAACAATACAAACTGCCTCTCGGCGATGACATCGGTCATATAATATTTTTGCCGGTTTTCGTCAATGAGCATCACTACTCCCGCAAAGTCAAGTTCCTGAGCGTCTAACTGTTCGTACAAAACACTCAGCGGATGAAACTCTATTTTAAAGGGGATTTCGAATAAACCGGTCAGCCATTCGCTAAACAAAGCGGCGTACCCGCCAATTTCACCGTTTTCCTTTACGAATGCGTCCGTTGATTGAACCATCGCGTATGTCAAGGATTCATATTCCCTTTGCAGCTTTTCTATGTTTGTTATCTCCCGCTCTGTCACACCTGGGATGTCACGAAACGATGCGAATGGGTTTATGTCATATTGCTTTACTAAGGGTTGTTGTCCGAATTTTGCAACGAAGTTTCCTGTGCTTTTTGCAACGAAGTTCCCCGCGCAGGCGGAAAAACTGGTGATAAGAAAACCGGCGATAAATATTATTGGTAAAATCCGTTTTGACATTGTGATCTCCTTATTCTAAAACCATTTTTATACGGTCCAGAAGAACCGGCTTTGAAAATGGTTTTTTAATAAAATCCGCCGCACCCATTTCATAACCGCGAGCTTCTTGCGCGGCATCGTTAATGCTCGTTAAAAAGATGACAGGAATTTCCTTATACCGTACATCGGACTTTAACCGTTCCAAAACATCAAACCCATTAATATCCGGCATCATTATATCCAACAGAATCATATCAGGGATGACATTATCAAAAAGCTCAAACATTGTTATAGCGGATGAGATTGTAATTACATCATAATGATCTGCTAAAGCCTCATCTGCCATCATCAAATTTATACCGTTGTCGTCAACTACGAAAATCGTTTTCATTCCGACTCTCCTTTATTTCAACTCCGTATTTTTCAATGGTGTTTAAAACCTTTTTGAACTCCCCGCATAATAAATTAATTGAGATTTCTTCGTTTATATCGCTTATTCTGCGCGGCCACGCTTTTTGCTTCAAATCGGCTAACGCTTTTTTAGCGGCCTTCACATTATACTTTTCGCATGCTGTTTTTATTTCATCAAGTTTTTCGCGAAAAAAAACTATATCTTCCAGGGATACATCCCGGGATACTTCCAGGGATACTTCCTCTGTTTCCTTTAATTTTAAATTTTTGACCAAAGTTGAAAGCGCTTCCATTAAAACAGGAGTATCGCTTATCATTAAATTATAATTCCTGTTTTTTCCGGCTTGCTCTAATTTATATGCCAAATCGGACAGCGCCTTTTCACCGATACCGGCAAGGGCGCTTTTTACACCATGTACGACAATTATATAGGATTCCAAATCCTTGTCTTCAAGAGGGGAACCTTCGCCGCTAAACGGCTCGGTTGAGGTTCCAAGAGGGGAACCTTCGCTGCTAAGCGGCTCGGTTGAGGTTCCAAGAGGGGAACCTTCGCTGCTAAGCGGCTCGGTTGAGGTTCCAAGAGGGGAACCTTCGCTGCT
>WQYB01000081.1 GCA_009781475.1 Treponema sp. | reverse complement strand
CATGATGCGCGGGAAACTTCGTTGCATGATGCGCGGGAAACTTCGTTGCATGATGCGCGGGAAACTTCGTTGCATGATGCGCGGGAAACTTCGTTGCATGATGCGCGGGAAACTTCGTTGCATAATGCTGTAATACTCATGCTACAAGAACCTCCAGATATGGATAAAGCACACCCTTAATTTGAAGACGCTCGGCATATTCTGTTAGTTTTTGCAGATGCTTCTTTCCTGCCATATAGTTTTTTAGAACTTCAAAAGCACAGTCTTTACCAATTTGAAGTCTCATGCGGAAAAAATCACATACCGTTCGTTCACGGTCATAAATTTTCAGCGGATGCCCATCTTTTTTAACTGTCTGTATACCTACTTCATAAATCTGCGGAATCGCTTTATGTATTTTAAGTTGAAAATCATCAGGGATAACTGGAACCCGTTTGTGAGACGGCAGGGTAATATCAATTTTCTGTGGAATAACGCTGGAAAGGTCATGGTATTGTGCTGCTGAGAACAGCGATATAACGGCATCAGGAAATATAACAGAGAGAATCGTGTAAGTGTCTATATCATCCAGTTTTACAGGTGAAGCATAGTACCCCCTGCGTAGACGATGGAGATACCCAAGCCTTATAAGTTCATCAGTATCCTTACCGCAAAAACCTGCGGTTCGCAGGATTGAAGAACGAATAACCGGACCTTCCGTCTTAAAGAGATTATTAACTTTTTTTATCCGACAATCTGTCATACACTACCCCCAAAACGTACTATTTCAAATATATGATAATACGTTATGATTCTTACAAGATAGTACAAGCTGTGTTTGTTGTCAATGGAAATAGGCACTTTTTAAGAAATGTGTCCACCATTTATTTCATACTTGAAAAAGTGATCTATAAAAAACGACACATAGAACCCTCGGTAGTCATCAATATTCATCAGTAATCACTAATTCACCTCAATAATCAACCAATTACTTGACCCGTCGTCCGCGTGAGCGGACAGTAAATCCATACCTTAAAAGAGCCAAGGTCGAAGACCTTGACAAAATTCGGCAAATTCAATAGCATATAGGCTCAGTATCTTAGATACGGTCCCCGGTTGTGTATATACACTGGGGGCGTAAGTAGTCTATAATAAATTGTAAGTCTTTATGTAGTATAGACTTGCAAAATACCACCCTTTTCAAAGGGCGTATTCAAATACCACAAAAGTAAAAACGACACATGGAACGGCAGATGGCGTTTTGGATGTTGTTTATGAGGATTTGGATATGCTCGACTCCCTACCTTATTCAATTTTTAAACGGAAAGATAGACCTTTTTATTTGGTTTCTTTCAAGAATGAAATCACAGGTGAATATTTTCCAGCCATTAGCACCAAACAGGCGACTAAATCCGCCGCAATAAAAACCGCAGTGGAATGGCTCCGTAATGGGATCCCTCAAAAAGGCAGTGCTTCATTATCTCTAAAAATGCTATCTTTACGCTCATTATTCAGAGATATTGAAATAACCAGTGAAGATGCTGTTTTCTTTGTAGATGAAATGAAACGCCGTGACCTCATACGTTCTGCTATTTTTATAGGAAGCAAACAGGATCGTGATTTTGGTCAGTTCCTTGAAGATTGTTGGACATGGGATAAATCGGATTACATTGCTGAAAAGTTACGACGAGACCATAGTATCCATCGTACTTATGTAAGAAGTCAGTTTCGTTCGGCTCAAAAATTCTGGCTTCCGGCTTTTATTGGCAAGACTCTTGGAGGACTTACAAGAGACGATATTGAAGACTTCATAAAAAGTTTTGAAAGCATGAAAGTATCGGCAGCACGAAAAAATCAAATCCTAAAAGCAGGTCTTGTCCCCTTAAAATGGGCTTATAAAAAACGTATGATTGATGATAATATAGGGGCAGGACTTGTGATGTTCTCTGGTGAAGATAGAGAGCGTCATATATTGACACCTGAAATTGCCAAGTCATTATTCACACAATCGTGGATTGATGAACGTGCCAAATTGGCGAATATGCTGGCAATGGTTACCGGAATGAGAGCCGGGGAAATACAAGGATTAAGGGTTCAGGATATGGGAAGCGATTGTATTTATATTCGCCATTCATGGAATTATCTGGATGGTCTAAAACCGCCTAAAACCAATAAACCCAGGACGGTCGAACTTCCTTTCCCTTCACTGATAATGGAGTTAATGAATTTGGCTTCCAAAAACCCTCATGGCTGTACAATGGATAGTTTTATTTTTTGGAGTAGGGCTTTGGATTCAAAGCCAATGGAAAGCCCATTGTTTATTAGGTCACTTAGGGATGCCTTGGTAAAAACAGGTATCAATGAGAAAGAAGCTGCAAAATATATGTTCCATGGTTGGCGGCATTATTATACTGCGTACATGAAAGATAAGATAAACGAGAAGCTCCTTCAATCCCAGACTGGGCATAAAACCCTTAAAATGCTTAACCGTTACGGAGAACATCGGATAAATGGAGATAAAGAACAGATTCAAGCGGCGCAGCTTGAGACTTTTGGCGGATTGTTGCCGGAGACAAATTTTATTGGAGAATAATTTGTGAAACAGAATGAATTTTGGGATTTTCATAAAAAAGTAAATGAGATATATCTTAAAATCGATTACCAAAATAGTATTTTTCGAGTAGAAGTTAAAGATAATAAAGATTTACTATATTCGGATAACAAAGAAAAATCCAGAGTTCATATCTCAAAAGCATTAAGTGAAAAGTCACCAGACGAGAAAACAATTTTCTACAAAGATATTGGAATACGTTTTTTAGCATATATTCAATACATTGAAAATAATAAAATTGATATCGGACAAAAAATTAAAGGAAACACTTCTATTTTATACGCTAAAGCAATAGAAACCTTTGGAGAAATACTAACATTAATATCAGAAAATACTTTATCTCCACTTGTTTTGAGTAAAGATAAGGAACAAAAAAATAATATTTCTTTTATTGCAGAAAATAATAAAAAATATCATAAACAGACAATAAATTTACTTAATATTAATGGGTTTATTGATAATGGAAATAACGATTCGGATGGTGACGAATATTGGCTGTATAAACCCTTATCTAAATTGGTCAAAGCATTAATTGAAATGAAACAAAAAGGGTTAATTGTATTGCCTGATAGCAAATACAGCATAAGAAGTTTTATTATACAATATATTAGGGATAAAAATGGAAATCCTATAGATGAAAGAAGTATTCGAAAACAGTTAAATCTTCAATACAAAAAAACAAATTCTGTGAATAATTGTGAATAACAGTGAATAATTGTGAATAAATAATACAAGTATATATATCTATGATATTTTTACCTCAATCCTATTTGGATAATAATTTATTGGAGGTAAAAATGACCATCCCATTAACTGAATCACCAAATTTGCTTACCCGTAGAGAAGCCGCAAATTATTTAGGTAAAATATGTCTCACGACATTGAACCGTTTAACAATCCCAAAAATCCGCATTCGGCGTCGCACGATGTACCGTATCGAAGATCTGCAGCAATGGGTGTCGCAGCAAATCGTAGAGCCTGGTACAAAGAAATGACAGATAACACAACACACGTCAATATCACATTGATGGTCGAGGAGTTAGTGAAAAATGTTGCACTGGTACAGTATGGCGAGGTTTCACTATGTTTGAAAATCCATGATGGCCGCATTGTCTCTACCACCCATTCGCTAACAAAAAATTCAATTAAGAAGGAGGAAAAAAGTAATTCTTAGAGGCATTGTCAGGTCTCGTTGAGATGCTGGCATATACCTCCAATCATTCTCTGTAAATACAGAGAACAATTAAATTTTAAGGAGAAAAAGATGTTAAGAAAGGAAAAATTGACAGCTTTTGAAAAAAACTTTGATAAGTTAGACGAAATCCAACTAAGATTATTTAATGATGTGGAAAAAGTATTTAATGATACAGATATATTTAGTAGTACAATTACTGTTTCTTTATGCATACAAAAAGATCGTATTATTGATGTGACCCATTCAATAATACATAATACTAAATTAAAAAATTAATTTTGGATAAAGAAATGAAGAAAAAAGATATAGAGCATATTGCTTTTTGTTTTATGTATCTAAACTGGCAAAAACAGCAAGAGCAAGCCGATTTCCGTGAAGGTAACATCGTTCCTGTTGAGCTTGAAATGAACATCTTCAAAGATTCTGGGATATTCTTTGGTAGAATGAAAAATGGAGATCTTTTTGTCGGAAAACTGGCATACATAGACGGTCATATACTAATAGTAGGATTTCCCGGCAGCGGGAAGACAATGGCAATAGTTATTCCAACAATGATGACATGGAAAGGAATCCAAATAATTATTGATGTAAAAGGGATTTTTTATAAGATTAGGAAGAAATTAAATAAAGATTATGATAAAAAAGTTTTTGTATTTAGTCCTTGTAAACCTGGAGACAGAAATTGCTACTTTGATCCTTACGTACTTTTAAGATCTGACGGTTATGATAAATTAGCTGGTAATGCATTGGATTTAGCATTCGCTCTTATACCATTAACACCATTGGTAATAGACCCGATTTGGATTGAAATTGCACAGTTTTTCCTTGCGTCAGTAATTATATTCTATTTCGACTTAGGTTGTACATTTATGGAAACATTAGTTGCCATTAAATATCATTCAATTACAGAGATGATAGACAAGGTAATGGATTCCGATAATATGATTGCAAAAATGTTCATGGGGAATTTGAAAGGCGTACAAGGTAAAGTAGTCAAAAATATAGGCCTTGAGCTCACCAAATTGGCGTCAATGATTACATCGCCAGAAATTATTAATGCTTTTTTACCACATAATGGATGTAATTTATTAGATTGGGCAGATATCAACACCGCTAATGAACCATTCGATGTTATTTTGGAAATCCCGGAAGCCAACCTTGAAAGATGGAAACCAATGACCGTGCTCATGATCAACCAACTTATAAAATGTTTAGAAAAAAGAAGTGAGCGTACGTATAATGCGAAAGATGAACTGCCGCCCGTGCTAGTGCTGTTAGATGAATTTGCTCGTCTTGGAAAAATACCTGCAATTACAGAAGGATTGGCCACATTACGGTCTAGAGGTGTCACATTTGTTTTAATTATTCAGAGTCTAGCGAAATTGGAAGAAATATATGGAACTGCAACAGCTAGAGTTATAACGGATATTTGTTCCTATAAAGTTGTATTGGGGGTATCTGATCCTATAAGCCAAGAATATTTTTCAAAAGCAGTAGGTACTATTGAAAACACACAAAAGGGTGCCAGTATAAACTTTAACCCCTTCAGCGGTATAATTTCCGGTTTTGGAATAAATTTCAATGATATCCGTGAACCGATAATTCAACCACAAGAATTTTTACCAATGAATGATGTTGTTATAATAAATCCATTCGGCTTCTGCCGAGTGGATAAGGTTTTGTCCTTTGAGAACGAAGAAATGTTTTTTGGACCGCAATCATTACAGAATCAAGATTATGCGGAATCATCAGTCGCGCGTCAGTATAAGGAGGTAAATTTGAACAATTTTCTTGAGACATCAATAACTAGAGTTAATCAACTGGAAAATGAAAGGAAAATGAAAATGAATCGGGAAAAAAAGGCTAGAGAAAAGAAGGAAGACAGTCGCAATTTTAAATTGGGAGAACTCGTAAGTAAGTATTTCCCCGATGAAGATATTGTGTCTTTTGAAAACCTTCTTCGTGCATTAGTAGAAAATACTGAGGTATTTACAAAGTTAAAGGATGAGGCTGCTAAATATGCGTTGCATAGTTAGTGAGTTTAAAATCATGCCTCTCACTTCGAAAGATTTGGGTGAGGGGTATGAATTTGATTTATTTCATTGGCGCACTTATACATTGCGCTTAAAACAAGGCTACACAGGAGGATTTTATGGCCATTTACCATTTTAACGTAGGGATCATTAGCAGAGGCAATAGCGATTCAATTACAGGAGCATCTGCATATATTAGTGGTGAGAAATTACGAGATAATTTTACAAATAAGATCTATAACTACTCAAAACGCCAAGATGTAATTTTTAAAGAAATCTTATTACCACAGAAAGCACCTAGTGAGTTTCATGACAGGCAAGCATTTTTGAATGCGTTAAATATTTCAGAAAAGCGGAAGGATTCACAATTGGCTCGAACAATAAAAAATGCTTTACCGAATGAACTACCACTAGATGTGAGTATTGCTTTGTTAAAAGAGTTTTTACATGATATTTTCATTAGTGTCGGTTTGTGTGCAGATATTGCTATACATAAAGGAAGATTTGATGAAAATAGGAAACCTAATAATATTGAAGCAGTGCATGAGCGTCTAGACAACCCACATGCGCATATAATTATTCCATTTCGTCCAGTAGATGGAAATGGTTTTTGTCGAATAAAAACACAGACCCGTTACATGAACAAGCGAACATTTTTAAAAAAATTACGTGAAGATTGGGCAAGGTTGCTAAACAGAGAGTTTGAGCGTAGAGGATTAGATGTTAGGGTATCACATGAAAGTCATGCTGCTCGGGGGATATTTGACCTAGAACCAACCACGCATCTCGGTCCTGCTGTATTAGCCATGGAAAAGAAAGGTATCAGAACAGAGCGTGGCGATGAACATCGTAGGATAATTAAACGTAATAAAGAACGTGAGATTTCGCGTGAAAAATCTCTCGAACGAGAGCGTTCTTTGGATCGCTCAAGATGATCAAAATGAAAAATTGATATTTGGAATTACAAAGGACTGTTTAAAAACTAATCAGTCCTTTTAATATTTTAGTCATAAACAGGAGGAAAAAATTATGACAAATGATGATTGGGATGATTTAATCAATGAAGAAGACAACCCTTATGATGATCCAGATTTAACTTTTGAATCTGAAGAATCATCATTCAATGCCGGATTTTATTTAGCCCTAGAAAATGAATCCTTTGATGCTACTGATCTTGACCGAGATATTGTATATCCGGAGATGGCATTTGAAGAAAAAAAGGCATTTAAAGCAGGGTATCATGACGGAGCCATGAAATTGTTTAATCTGATTTATGGCGATAATAAAGATGAAGTAGATATTAGACCACCGGTTTATCGCCCGGAAGATTATGACGATGACGGCGAACCTATTAATGAAAACGAAGTTAGAAAGGAGGAAGATGAACTTGATGAAAAATATTCTTCTGAAGAAGATATTGACAGATACCATTATGAAAATTTAATGGAAATGTACAATAGAGCGCCTACTGTTTCTTGTGTTACAACCGCTGAAGACACTGAATACAATGATGCATATTTCGTAGACTTTTCAAAAGTGAATGCAATTACTTTACCCATCGAAAAGTTTGCTATTAAAGAAGAAGATTAAAATGATAATGGGGGAGCTTGTTTGTTAAAGTTCCCCCATTGAGCCCATAATTTATTGCTTTGCTTCGTACTCTTTTATTACTTCTTCAGGAGACTTGCCGCTTTTTAACAGATCGATTATTTCTTTTTGTGCTTGCTGTTTGGCATGGTTGATGTGGGTTCTGGTATCGACCTCGTATTTGAATTCGCTCATCAGTCGGGCACGTTCAACCTGGTCCCGGCTAATATTCATTAAAACCTCGCTTGCCATTGCTATACCCTCCTCATACTCTAATATTTCGTTAATTTTACGACGTTTGTCCAAATCCAGCAAGTATCGGAAATAGACCGCCCAATGTTCAGGTGCCGTCATTTCTCCTACAGGCTTTTCAACAACCCTGTCCAATTTGGATAGCTCAAGGGTGATTATTCGGCTCCTGCCTCCCAGAGATACTCCATGCCCACTATCGTAATATTCAAACTTATGGAGAAATGCCTCGTCCGTAAAAAATCGTTCCTTAACCAGGAAAGCAATCTGATATGCTTCCTTTAAATCCTTATAATCCTTACCTGATCCACGAATATCTTGACCGGCAAAAAGTTTGCTAATGTGGTATTCCAGCCGGATTGGTTCAACCGGTGTCGGATTTAATGACATTTCCACATTCACCGGCTCTTCTTTGTCAGTAAGACATGCAATATCAAACCGTATCTGTCGGTCACGGAGACTGTCTATAGGTGGCTCATTGGCGGTTATGGTGGCAACAGAAACATTCCGTCCGATTAAAGCGGATATCAAGCGTGATAAAGCGCCTCTTGATTCAGGAGTTTCTTTTGTGAACACCGCCTTGAATACATTATCGTAACAAATGTCTATAAGGTCATCGGTATCATTGAACTGTACTTTTGTCAAACTTAGCCTCCTGGAATCATTCCCTGATAACCATATTATACTATCTTTTTTGGGATTCTGCCAAGATAATGCCAATTATAAAGAAAAAGGCTGCCTGAAATGCTTCAGACAGCCTCGTTTCCTTCAATACTTAAGCAATGCCGAAGTATTTTCTTTCTCCTTCTGAAAGGAAGTTGAAAGCCAACCTTTTGATGTGAAACTCCCATGTCTGATGAACCTCATCACAATAGGGTTCACCTAATCCATGGTTTATCGGATACCGAATAGTTGTGAATATTGCACCCTCTTCGGTTTTTCTCCATCCGTATGAGCGTTCATGTACAATAGCTTTCGTTAAAGAAGGCTTTCCGAGAAGAGCTTTCTCGTTTTCTTTGTAATAACGTCCAATAAGATACTTTAAACGATCCATTGGCTCCGTAACTCCGTCCCATTTCTTATATAGGGACTGAAGTTCATTTAAAAATACCTCAGCATAATGGTTTTTGCAAAAATGCTTACCATTATATAGCCAAGCCGAAAAATCCTGGTTGTTACAACCGAATGTATGACAATTTTTTCTGCCATCCATAGGTAACCTCCAAAAAAATATAGGTTACCGTTTTTAAAAAATAAGTTATTTCTGTTCCTTAACTCAAATATTACATCCATCAAAAACTTTGATGATATATAATATCCCATTCACTGCTTATATTATTGTCTGGTAATCATGGGGCATACCAGAGGGTGTAAAATAGTTGACTCCACCCGATAATAATATAACACATTACTTTTCATTTTTCAACAAAAAAACAAGGATATTTAAAAAATTCAATCAAAAATCTAAGTTTTTTGTCGAATTGCTGCTAAGAAAGCGGAGCCGTAATCAATACAATTTTTTCTAATAATATATGGTGTTCCTTTTTTGCTTATCATTATTTTTCTAACTTCTGATCTAGCCGTTTGAGCTCCTTGTCTTGATGTAGAAGAACCATGAGTAAAAAGAATATATTCGTAACCTTCTTCTTGCGCTTTTTTTAATCCTTCCATTGTACGTTTATGAAAATCTTTCAAAAGTTCCCAGTAAGCCATACCATAATCAGGTCCATCATGGTAATCAATAATGAGTGTTTTTGATTGGTTTTTCCATTCACGACCATCGCCTCTTCCTGTTTGAAAGTTATAAGCCATAATTAATCTCCATATGAATTCAGGTTACTAAGAAGTTAACAATTTATCAATATTCCTCTATGATACAAGGCTCTAGTGTTTAACATTGAATAACCGGAATATTATTTGATATCCAATTTGCTACAGCTGTATTGCCATTATTAATTGAAATATCATATGGAGTATTTCCGTCTTTGTCCTTGCAATGAGCTAATTCTGGTAAATGAGCATAAAACCATTCAATTACATCAGTGATTGTAATTAATGCAGCATAATGAAAAAATGTTTTCCCTTTGTCATCTATACCTTTGAATAAATCTGGTATATTTAAAACCAACCAATCTAGTAATTTATAACTGATGCCATCGCTGCAAAAAATATCTAAAAATAAAGGTAGCCTAATTGTTGTGCCACCTTTGTATAAATCCGCAATATTAATATTATCATGAAGCCAATATAATAACGGATAATCAATATTTTTTTCTTTTATTACATATCCTCCATTTGATGATCCTTTTATAGCTCTGCGAAATATTCTTTTACCTAATTTCCTTTTAGTTGTTTTTAATTCTTTGCTATGTTCAAAAATCCATTTTATCATTTCTAAATCACAGACATCAATTGCAAAATGGATAAATTGATTTCTCGTCCAACCTTTGCAATCGAGTAAATCAGAAGGTCTATTAAAAAACCAGTTAATTTCGTCTGTACTTATCATCATAAATGTTATATTATTATACCAAGACGATTAAGTCAAGGAATGATAATTATGATTTACTTTACAGCAGACACACATTTTTGCCACATCAGCATTATCAATTTATGCCAAAGACCTTTTGCCACAATCGAACAAATGAATGAAAAATTGATAGAAAATTGGAATTCACGTGTTAAGGCAAATGATGAGATTTATATTTTAGGTGACTTCCTGTATAGAGGCAGCGGAATAGATGCAAATAATATTCTTGCAAAATTAAATGGTAGAAAATACTTAATTAAAGGAAATCATGATAAATTTATAGATGAAGAGTCATTTGATAAAAATCATTTTATCTGGATAAAAGATTATCATTTGTTAAAATGGCAAAAAAGAAAAATTGCTTTGTTTCATTATCCAATATTTGAATGGGACGGTTATTTTACAAACGATATTCACTTATACGGACATGTACACAATAGCAACAATGATATAGAACAGCAAAACAGATTAAAACTTTTAGGTAAAAATGCAATTAATGTGGGTGTTGATGTTAATAACTTTTTTCCGATTAGTATTGAAGAAATATTTAAAATTGTTGATACAGTATAATGACTTTCGGAATACCCAACAGTAGATAGTCAAAAATATCATTCAAAATTGGAACGTTTGAAAGATTTTACAGAAACCTTGAGTATAACCGCCTCTGCAACAATATACTCAAGAATGGATTTTGCTAGATATTTTATGCGAGCACTGCTTTTATCTCTTGGAATACGATTACCGTCACTGTCTTTAACCCATAATTCAAAATGCCAATAATTTACTCGTGTCGGTTTATGGGAGAATGAAAGAATATGCGTTTCTCCGTTATATTCAATTTCCTGTTGGTTCAATCTTGATGCGGCCAAAAAGAGCGGATATGCATTTTCTTGTGAAAACTTAATATCTTCAACTTTCAATTCCGGAAGTTCTTTATTCCAGTCGGCATATAGCGTAGTATCGTTTACCCTGATACCGATATGTCGCTCATCGTAGTAACCATACAGAAAAACTGAAAGTTCGAAAACTTCACGTAATGAAGGCTGAGGAGCGACAACTAAAGGCAGAATATCATCCGGTTCATATCCCTGTTTAGAAAGATATTGATACACATCTGCCTTTGTTTCACGTACTAAT
>WQYB01000080.1 GCA_009781475.1 Treponema sp. | reverse complement strand
AAGAATTTTTCTCATAAATTCTCCTCCTAATTTTTGCGTTTAGGGAGCAGCCAACGGCCACTTTTTGTCCCCTCTTAAAACGCAACGGAACTGCTACATTTAAAGGAACGTTTAAATGTAGCAAGTTTTTTTGGGAGGAAAGAGTTGATTATTATCTTGTGATAATTTGTAATTTTTTTATGATTTTATTTTAAGATTACCTTTAGTAAAAAAGACAGATGTTTTAGGTTGTTTACATTATTTCAATATGATTAATGCAAGCTACTTTTGTTTATTCTTTTTATCTTATTGACCCCTTCAAATTATTCACGTATCATATCTTTGTGGCAGTACGAAAAGTTAACAAAAAAACAACTTCTAAAGGGTCTCAAGCGGTAGTTGTATTTTGGCTTGTTTTTGTAATAGCAATAGTTATTGTTTTCATGTTAAACGCTCAAACAATACAAAAAAACTTTAACCTTTTTATGACACGTTTAAATACGTCTCCAGGCGCGGAGGAAGAACTTTTAATGCTGGATGATGATCCCATTATTGAAGTTAATATAGTACCGCAAGGTACAACATCGCAGCCAGCACCTAATCAGCAGCCTGCAGATACAGATACAAATGCAACACAGACACAACCGGCTGAGACACAGTCGTCAACACAAACTCCAACTCAAACGCCTACACAAACACCGGCACAAACAGCTACTCAAACGCCGGCGCAAACAACACAAACCCAAAACACTGTGCAAACAAGAGAAAGAGCAGTTTATTTTACCCAGGTTAACAGTGACGGGCAAATACTCCAGTCAAGAGTTGTACGCAGAATTCCTGTTTCTCAATCGCCGTTAGTGGATTCTTTAAATATTCTGCTTGCAGGTCCCACTACAGAAGAAATCGGAAGAGGTGTTGTTAATCTAATTCCTCAAAATACAAGAGTTCTTACCGCTACAGTACGCGGAAATACAGCATATATAAGTTTTAATGAAGATTTTCTTTTTAACAGATTCGGCGTAGAAGGTTATGTTGCACAGCTTCGTCAAATTGTCTGGACAGCTACCGAGTTTCCAAATGTAAATGATGTGCAGATTTTAATCGAAGGCAGAAGAATAGATTACCTTGGCGAAGGCATCTGGATCGGAAGCCCTATCAGCCGCCTGTCATTTTAAATTCTTTTAATCGAAATGGCTTTGCCTGTATCTGCGTCTATTTCTGCAATTATTCCCTGCATAACAGGGTTTTTTGGTTCTGCTGTATGCATTTGATATAAAACCTGTTTGCGTACTCTATCCATACATATTTTCGGTTCCATGCCAATCACACTGTTTATATTACCTGTCATTCCAAGATCTGTAATGTAAGCGCTGCCCTTTGGAAGTATTTTTTCGTCAGCTGTTTGTACATGAGTGTGCGTGCCTGCGATTAATGACGCTCTGCCGTCAGCATAATGTGCAAGCGCTTCTTTTTCACGGCTGGATTCCGCATGGAAGTCTATCAGTATAACGGGATTAACCGTTTTTTCCTGAGTTTCATCAATATATTTTTTCATCACATTATCAAAATATTGAAAAGGACAATCGATGGCACTCATGTATTCCCTGCCTTGAATATTAATTGTGATCCATGTGATGCCGTTTTTTTTAATGTATGAAAATCCCGAACCCGGCGTATTGTCGGAAGGATAATTTCCCGGGCGCAGCATATTTTTTTCTGTTTCAAGAATCTGCCAAAATTCCCTGTTTTCCCAGATATGATTTCCTGATGTAATAACATCTGCGCCTGCTGCGGTAATCCGTTTGAAATCCGTTTCTGTCATGCCAAAGCCGCCTGCGGCATTTTCGCCGTTAACGGTTACAAAGTCAATGTTGTGTTCTTTAATAAAAGCAGGTAACTTTGCTTCCAGAATTTCAATGCCGAAAGAACCGATTATATCGCCAATCATAACCGCTTTTAGTAATTGCATACAAAGATTATATCCTGTAGAATGATTTTATGAACAGGGGCATTTTTATAGCTGGAAATGAATCAGCTCTTAGCCGTGCTATCGAAACTGAAACAGTTCGCAGAGTAGACAAGTATGCCGCTGCTTTAATTCCAAACAGGCTCTCCGGCGCTTCAAAACACACTCCGCCGGAAATACCGCAGCGTTTTTTACTTGACTGGAACCCTTCAAGCCCTATTTCTGCACGTACTTTGGCGATTGCCGCCGAGAATCGTCTTGAACGCATCGATGAAGCAATTTTAATATGCTCACCCCCTTCCATTCGTTCGAGCGCTTCTGATCTTTCTCTTTCAGATGTCGAAATAATGATCAACGATAATATTAAAGGCTGGTTTTTTCTTGTAAAGGAAATTGCCGCAATTTTTACAATGCGGAAAAGAGGAACATTAGCGCTTGTTTATCCTGATAATAACCGTTCAGGAAAGGATGATGCAGCCGATGTACTGGGTCCTTCTTCTATTGCTTCATTCCGTGCGCTTACACACGGTTTATTGACTGCCGCAGGTAACGATCAGTATATTACTGTTGGTTTTTCTACATCAGATGCAGGTAATGAAACATCCTTTGCATCTTTTATATTCAAATCTCTGGAAGAAATAACAAGAAAATCTAACGGTAAATTGCACAAATTCGGCAAGTTCAACTTTTTTAAGTAAAATTTTTATTATCCGCGGATTCGCGCGGATTGCGTACCTGTGGTACGACGCAGATTTTATTTTTTTTATCCGTGAAAATCCGCGGACATATTAATTTTTTATTCTTCAAATATTGATTTTTTTATTCGCCGCAGTAAACTCATTTTTGCAAGCGGCACACGCAGATTATTTGTATTTTTTGCATTTGGGTTTTCGTTTGTCAGATTAACTACCAAAATCAAATCGTTTCCGTCTTTTTCAAGCACCCGCGGAATGCCGAAAACTTTTTGCTCTTCCCCTTTATTTTTCCAGATTATTTCTACAGGTGATGAGCTGTTTATTGCCTGTCTTGCAATGCTTTGTTTCCCGGCGTAATCCATGTTTCTGGCTGTAAGTTTTTCGTAGCGGACATTTGCATCTTTTAATTGTGATTCGCTAAGAACAAGACGTCTTTCTATTCTTGCCGAAAGTTCGCTTTTTTCTGTTTCGTTTAACGGCATTTTTTCCAGCATGTTATGAAACTTTTCTGTTAAAGCTGTACTGTCGTCTTTTAATCCTTTTTCCTTTTTACCGCCTGTTTTTGTGATTGCCTTTATTACAAATGAAGATGACGGAGAGGAAAAATGATTTACAGGACTTGCCGGTAACGAATACGAAGGTTCTTTTTTTTCTTTGCGTTTTGGCTGACTTGCAGGGTATGCGATTATATCAATTCCGGCGTCCCTTAAGGCTTCATCCGCTTCATCAAACGAATCTTCGTTTAAAAGGTATAAACCAGGAGCGAGAGTTTCTGTTATTAGCTCTGTGAAAGGTTTTGTTTCTGTTAAGTATTGATGTTCCTGCGAAAGACTTAAAACAATGCCTTTTTTTAATGAAACTTCAGTGTGGCGTTTTTCCCAGTCTTTCAGGTTCCAGATAATAGTTTCATTTAAATCCGACCCTTCACCTAAAAGTTTTTTGAAAAAATCGATTATTTCTTCGGCGTTTATATTACTGTTAAAAGAACGGACAACCGAACTTTTGTTTAATTCAAAGCGTATTATTTTTGATCCTATAACCGAATCTGTTTTACTTATATTTAAAATTGAAGCCAGTTTAATTGCGTCTTTAAAATTAATTTCCGGATATACTAAAATGGAAGAAGCCGAATCAATTGCTATCACCGGTGTGCTTTGCGTACCTGATACGCTTTGCGTATCTTGCACATCTGGCACGTATGCAGCGGCACAAAGGCGGTATAAGTTATCATCTGTTGTTTCGATTAAACCGGTTTCTTCAAGTGCGCTGAGAAATGAATCATTTTTTATTTCTATTGATAAGCCGGGCTGCGTTTTTAAAACTTCAACCATTCTTCCCAGGGTTTTTACAGGAAACCTTGAGGTGTCTTCTTTTTGATCTTGCAATCCTGTGATGCTATTTATAGATTGTATAAAACAATGAATAAAATTTACAATTTCTTTTACTTTGTTTTTATAAAGCGGCGGCAATATTTCCAAAGGAGTATTTAACTCGCTGTAAACCAATAATGCCCCGGCATAATATTCCATTCTTTCAAGAGGAGACAATAAAATAAAATCATCAAAATATTTTTTATCAGGAACGCACTTTTCGCCGTTTATATAAAAAAGTCCCAGTATTTGCAATGTTCCATAAGTTTTTTCAAGATCAATATCCGGAAAAATCGTTTTTCCTTCTTGTTTGACACGCTTGCGGATAATGCCTTCTGGAACAAAAAATGATTCAAAGCTGCAAGAGAATGAATAAAAAGCTGCAAAAATTAAATCATTAATTATTGCTAAATTGGTTTTTGTTATAGGCTTTTCGGCTTGCACCTTAAGTATTGTCTTTTCATCAATTTCTGCCGGAAATAAAACAGAAGTTTCTCTTGTAATCGGTTCAAGGACAGATTTTAAAACAGGGTTTAAAGCAAGGCAGGTTTTTACTTTTGTATTGTTTGTGTAAAGACTTATTGTTTTTAAAATGTTTGGTCTGTCTTCTGAAAAACGGTAAAGAATAAACCTTTCTTCCAGATTCACGATAAAATCCTGCAGCTGAACAAAACCTATTTCGCCTGCAAAAAATATTTCCAGCTGTTCAAAAGAAGGTTCGTTTAATACAGCAACAGCCGCTATTATTTTTTTATCTGTATTATCAATATAAGCGCCGATTGTTTTTTGAATATCATAATTTAAAAGAAAACTTTCAAGGTCATTTAAAAGCTGCTGTTTATTAAAAGGAGTTTTTATTTTTCCGAATACACTTCGTATTAATTCAAAAAATAAATTATCAGCCATAGTCATTAAAGTGGATTTCCAAAAATCTATATGTCGAAAAACATCAGCTTTCATTTATTTTCCCATTTTTGTATTGAATATTTATACCCTTGTTCGGCTAAAAATTTCTGCCGGTTAGCTGCAAAGTCTTCTTCTACTGTATACCCCGAAACAAGGGAAAAAAACAATGCGTTACAGTTGTTGTTTTTTGGTCTTAAAATACGTCCAAGACGCTGGGCTTCTTCCTGTCTGGAACCAAAAGAACCTGAAACTTGAATTGCCATTGAAGCATCGGGAAGGTCGATAGCAAAGTTTGCCACTTTAGAAACAACAATAACACGCACTTCACCTTTTTTAAAACTGCTGTAAATCCGCTCTCTTTCTGCATTTGGAGTTTTACCGGTAATTAACGGAGCATTTAAAAGTTTTGCAATAGAGTTTAACTGTGCAAGGTATTGCCCGATAACAAGTATTTGATCTTCTCTGTGATTTTCTATTAATTGCAATACAATATTTTCTTTTAACGGATTTTCCGCGGCTATTCTATACTTTTCTCTTGGCGCTGCTGTAGCGTAAGGTATTTTTAAATTTACGGGAAGATCCAGCCTTATTTCTGTACAAAGAGCCTCTGCAATCCATCCTTTGTTTTCAAGATCTTTCCAGGGAACATCGTATCGTTTAGGACCTACAAGACTGAAAACAGCGTCTTCTTCTCCGTCTTCACGGATAAGTGTTGCGGTAAGTCCCAGCCTTCTTATCGCCTGTAATTCCGCTGTTACTCGAAACACCGGAGCCGGAAGCAGATGAACTTCATCATAAATAACCAAACCCCAGGCTCTTTCCCTGAAAAGACGAAAATGCGGAAAGTCACCTGTTTTATCCGGTCTCCAGGAAATGATCTGATATGTTGCAACAGTTACAGGGGCGACCATTTTTGAATCCCCTGTGTACTCTGCGATTTGTTCTTTTGTTAATTCAGTTTTATCCAATAGTTCATTTATCCATTGATGAACAGCGGCTACATTTGTTGTTAAAATTAATGTGTTGGTTTTTAATATCGACATTATTAACATACCGACAATTGTTTTTCCAGAGCCGCAAGGAAGCACAACAACCCCAAAACCGGTTCCTGCGGCGCTGCTGCCTGCAACTGAATTTGCCGCTGTAATTTGATAATCACGTGGAATAAATTCACTGCCGCAAAGACTTTTTTTTCTAAGTTTTATTTCCAGCTCTTCGCCTTTTTCCAAAGGCGCAATATCCTGGATAGGCCAGCCTGCTCTTATCAATTCACGTTTAACGGTTCCCCTGTCGGTTAACGCCAATGAAAAACCATTTGAAGTTTTTGTTAAATATTTTTCAAGAGCTTTTATATTTTCAATTTCAAGGCGGATAACTTTTTCCTCGATGTTTAAAATTAATTTGTCAGCTTCATCATCATTTTGTATCATTATAATTTTTCCATAACGGGACATTAAAAGCGAAAATCCTTCTGTAATTCCGTTCGGGATTTCGTAACGGCTGAATTCTTTCAGGGTTTTTACAACATCAAAAGGGGTTAAACCTGCGCTTGCGGCATTCCAAAGCGATAGAGCAGTAATGCGGTATGTATGAATATGCTCAGGTGATTTTTCCAGCTCGGCAAACGGCATGATAGCCTGTCTTGCCTTTTCTGCTGTTTCACAATGAACATCTAAAAGCAGGGTTCTGTCACTTTGTATTATAAGCGGTTTTTGCATTATTTAAATATTAGATTGAAAAAAAAGTAATATCAATGTTATTTTCCGCCATAAAGGTCATTTATTGTTTGATTTATTTACTCAAAATTATGAAGATTTTCATATAATTTTAACCAATTTTACTATTCTTTCTTGTATTAACTTATGAAAATGTGTATAATTAGATGATGCAATTATATCATTAATTATTTGGGAGAATAAAAATGAAGATTGGTTTTAAACTTACAGCTATAATGGTTGTTTTAAGTATTTTTAGCGTTGGGGCAATCGGTATTACATTGCTTGTTCGTTCTAGCGGGAGTTTATCTAATCTTTCCGAAAGTTATGCCTACAGCAAGGCTCATGATTCCGGCTTACAGGTTGAAATGTATTTGGAACCTTATTGGGATACTGTTAAAACTGCCAGTTCCTTTTTAGAACTTTATCAGGATATTGGAATCGCCTATAGGCGTTCTTTTATCAATAAAACATTACAGGTTATGCTGGAAGATAATCCGCGAATGCTTGCTGCATGGACTTGCTGGGAACCAAATACCCTGGAAGGCAGCGATATTGAATACGCCGGAACAGAGGGAAGTTACGCTAACGGACGTTTTGCTCCTTATTGGTTTAGATCCGGTAATAACATAAATCTTGACTTATTGGTAGATTTTGATACTCCGGGTGATGGTGATTATTATCTATTGGCAAGAAATTCCGGTAAAATGCAGCTTTTGGAACCTTATGATTATGTAGTTGACGGCAAGGTATTATTAATTACTTCGATTGCCGCTCCCATTAAATCAAGCAACGGAAGAGTCATAGGTGTTGTTGGTGTTGATATCGGTGTCGAAAGAATTCAAGAAATTTCTCAAGAGAATAAACCGTATGAAAATGCTGAACCTATGGTAATTACTAATGATGGTATTATCGTAGGACATTATGAAAGAAACAGGATTGGAAGAAATTTCAGAGAAACCGAAAGAGTTTTGGCTGGAGATAATATAAATGCTTGGGCGAATGCAATCAGAAACGGCGAAGAACATTCTTTTATTAATTATTATGAACGGCACGAAACTGATACAAAAGTAATTATAGTTCCCATTACTGTCGGAGATTCTGAAACTCCCTGGAGTTATGCAGTTGGGATCATGATGAATACTGTTATGAAACCAGTTAATGATATGATAGGTTTATCTATATTTATCATTATTGCAGTACTTGCTGTTGTAATAGTTATATCAGTATTCCTTTCCAGGACGATCAGTAAACCTCTTGCAGAGCTGGCTCTTACATTAAAAGAAATTGCCCAGGGTGAAGGAGATTTAACTCACGAAATTGTAGTCGCATCCAAAGATGAAGTCGGCGATGTTTCCAAATACTTTAATGAAACTCTTGCAAGAATTAAAGGTATGGTTATAACCATTAAAAAAGAAGCAAGAATTCTTTCTGATATCGGCAACGATCTTTCAAGTGATATGAACGAAACCGCAGCCGCGGTAAATGAAATTAACGCCAACGTACAAAGTATCAAAACACGCATTTTAAGCCAAAGCGCGAGTGTAAGCGAAACTCATGCGACGATGGATCAAGTTGTTGTTAATATCAATAAACTTAACGGACATGTTGAAAGCCAAAGTCATAATATATCACTGGCTTCTTCTGCTATCGAACAGATGGTTGCAAATACCCGCTCTGTTACAGATTCGCTTATTAAAAACTCGGAAAATGTTAAAGCGTTAAGAGAAGCATCCGAAGTAGGCAGAACCGGATTACAGGATGTATCGTCCGACATTCAGGAAATTGCCCGCGAATCCGAAGGTCTTTTGGAAATTAACGCTGTTATGGAAAGCATAGCAAGCCAGACAAACCTGCTTTCGATGAATGCCGCTATCGAAGCCGCTCATGCAGGCGATGTTGGTAAGGGTTTTGCGGTTGTAGCCGATGAAATCAGAAAACTTGCCGAAAGTTCCAACGAACAGTCAAAAACAACAGGCGCTGTTCTTAAAAGAATTAAAGACTGTATAGATCAAATTTCCAGATCTACGGACAATGTTTTAAATAAGTTCGAAGCAATAGATTCGGGCGTAAATATTGTTGTACAGCAGGAAGAAAATATCCGTAACGCTATGGAAGAACAGGAAGTTGGAAGCAAGCAAATCCTTCAGGGTATTGCAAACGTAAATGAAATAACACAGGCAGTTAACAGCGGCTCTCAGCAAATGCTTGAAGGATCAAAAGAAGTTATCAGAGAAAGCGAAGGGCTGGAAAAACAAACGCAGGAAATTTCTATGGGTATAAGTGAAATGGCAAACGGAGCGGAACAGATTAATATTGCGATTCACCATATTAATGAACTGAGCGTTAAGAACCGTGAAAATATTTATCTATTATTAAATGAGGTTGCTCGTTTTAAAGTAGAAAAATAGAATAGTTAGATGTATTGATATAACCTTGTTTCTCTTTTACTATTGATATAAAATATTCTCATGGAACCCCGGGTTAAAGAAAAAACATCCTCAAAGATTTCCGAGAAAATTAAGGAGCCGCAGCAGTATAAAGTTGTTCTTTTAAATGATCACTATACAACTATGGATTTTGTTGTAGAAGTTTTAATGGTTATTTTTCATAAAAGTATCGAAGATGCGAGTAAAATAATGCTGGATGTTCACAATAAGGGCAGGGGAATTGTTGGGGTTTATACCTGGGATATTGCCGTGACAAAAGCAGAACAGGTTCACGCGGCAGCCGCTTCGAATCAATTTCCGTTAATGTGCGTTGTTGAACCTGCATAATATGGAAGAAAACAGTTTTTTGTGATATAATAATTACTGGATAAGGATATATAAATGAAAATTTCCGGTCATGTACAGGCAATAATTGACGCCGCTTATAACGAAGCAAAACTTCGAAAACATGAATACCTTACACCAGAGCATATTCTGTATGCCGCTTTGGCTTTTGATGAAGTTCAAGGCGTATTTACATCCTGCGGTGTTGATATTGTACAGCTTAGAAGCGGAATGGAAAATTTCTTTGAGCAAAAAATGCCTATCATGGAAGGCGAACCTACAAAAACTGTAGGTTTTCATAATATTATAGAAAGAGCTTTAATTCATTGCAGATCCGCCCAAAAAAATATGATCGATGTAGCGGATATTCTTGTCTCTCTTTATGATGAAGAGCGCTGTTACAGCGGTTATTATCTGCGCAAAGCGGGAATTAAAAGACTGGAACTTTTACACATTCTTTCTCACAGTTACGGCAGCGAAAACTTATTGGATTCGGATAAAGACGGTAAATACGCCGGAATGGATGAAGACGGGTCTAATGATTCATTTGACGAGCGGCAAGACGGACAAAATTTTGACGGGCAGAAAAAATCCGGCAAGAAAACAGCGCTTGAGCGTTACGCGATAGATTTAACCGCGCTTGCAAAAGAGCAGAAGCTGGAACCTGTTATCGGCAGAGAAGAAGAGCTTGATCGCACAGTTCAAGTCCTTTGCCGAAGGTTAAAAAACAATCCCATCCATGTCGGAGATTCGGGCGTAGGAAAGACAGCGATAACAGAAGGACTTGCCCAAAGAATTGTAGCAGGAAATGTTCCGCCTGTTTTAAAAGACTTTAGTGTGCTTTCGCTTGATATGGGAGCTTTAATCGCCGGAACAAAGTACCGCGGCGATTTTGAAGACAGGGTAAAAAAAGTTGTAGATGAAATTCTTAAAAAAGAAAAATCGATTTTATTTATCGATGAGATACATACCCTTGTAGGAGCAGGAGCTGTTTCCGGCGGAGCGCTGGATGCTTCCAATTTATTAAAACCGGCTTTAACTTCCGGTAAATTGCGCTGCATTGGTTCTACCACTCACGAGGAATATAATAAATTTTTTGAAAAAGACAGAGCGCTTTCGCGCCGGTTCCAAAAGATCGATATAAACGAACCTTCGCAGGAAGTAGCGATTGATATTCTTAAAGGGGTAAAATCGCGCTACGAAGATTATCATCATGTTCATTACAGCGATGAAATAGTAGAAACAGCCGTTCGCCTTTCCGCTCAATTTATTACAGAAAGACGTCTTCCCGACAAAGCCATCGATGTAATCGACGAAGCAGGGGCGTTCACAAGAATCGAAGCGTACAAACAAAACGATGTACAAACCGTGCAGGACGGCGAAATTGAAAATATAGAAATTACCATGCCTGTAATAGAATCTGTCATTTCAAAAATCGCCCGCATTCCGCAAAGGTCTGTAGGTGAAAGCGAAAAAGATAAATTAAAAGAATTGGAAACAAGACTTAGGCAAAAGATTTTCGGACAAGATGACGCGGTTGCCTCTGTTGTAAAAGCTGTTAAACGATCAAGGGCGGGTTTTAGAGCGGAAGGTAAACCCGTTGCGAACTTTCTTTTTGTAGGTCCTACAGGTGTCGGTAAAACCGAACTTGCCCGCCAGCTTTCGGAAGTACTTGGCGTTGGAATGATTCGTTTTGATATGAGCGAGTATCAGGAAAAATATACGGTATCGCGCCTTATTGGTTCTTCTCCCGGTTATGTAGGTTATGACGAAGGCGGACAGCTTACAGAAGCGATCCGCAAACAGCCTCATGCCGTAGTATTGCTCGACGAAATTGAAAAAGCGCATAACGATATTTTTAACATTCTATTACAGATTATGGATTACGCGACTTTAACTGATAACCAGGGACGCAAAGCGGATTTTAGAAATGTAATTTTGATAATGACAAGTAACGCAGGCGCGAGGGAAATAGGCAAGGGACTTATTGGTTTTGGCGATCGTGTGCAAGATGACAGCGCGGTAGACACCGCCGTAGAAAAAATATTTACACCGGAGTTCCGCAACCGCCTTGACGCGGTCGTACGTTTCGGACATCTTTCGCGCGACATTATGGTTTCTATTGTTAAAAAAGAACTTGACGCATTTACAACACAGCTCGCGCAAAAGAATGTAACAGTTACCGTTACAGGAAGCTGCGTGGACAAACTTGCCGAAGAAGGTTACAGCCGCGAGTTTGGCGCGCGCAATGCAGGCCGCCTTATCGAAGATAAAATTAAAAGTTTTTTTGTAGACGAAGTTTTATTCGGCAGATTAAGCGAAGGCGGAAGCGCCGTAGTAGACTGGAAACAAACCGAAGATTCGCAGGGCTACTGCATGGAAGTTATGGAAGTAAGTGAGGAATGAGAAGCGGACCCGATCCTGATTT
>WQYB01000079.1 GCA_009781475.1 Treponema sp. | reverse complement strand
TCCATGTTTTTGGTGAGGTAAACTTGTGTTACCTTGAGGGACCTATCCGCAAACATTGCGCTTAGGTTGTGATTGATGATCATAAGATCCTCCTTGATACTGTTACAGAAGCATCCATGCTTCCGTTTGGAAAAATCTGGGTTCAATCCGCGGAAATCTTACCCAGATATAGCTTTCCAGTTAATTTATCGGCAGATTAATTAAAGAACTTTAATAAAAATTTCATTTTTTTCTATTTTTTTTCACACGGAGACACGGAGGCACAGAGAACACAAAGGAGTAATTACGAATTAAAACTCCGTGCCTTTGTGTGAAATATTCTATAAATCATTACTTGGGAAACACTATCAATGGCCGGCGTTGTCCGGTTTGCTGAATAACATTTCCTTCAGGAAGGCTCATGTCCTGGGATTCCGGCTTTACAGGCACTACAGGTGTTTCTTTTTTTATTTCCGGCTTTGAAACAGGTTTTGGTTTGGTAATAGGTGTATTTTTGGGAGTGGATGTTGATTTAGCGGTTGTTGTCTTTTTAGCGGCAACGGCAGGTTTCGTTTTTACTGCTTTTTTTGCAGGTTTTACAGCGGATTTAACAGATTTTACTGGTTTAGAAGCAGTTGCCTTTTTAGGTTTAGCGGCTTTGGTAGTAGCTGCCTTTTTTTTATTATTTGGCGATTTTTTTACGGATTTAGTATTTTTTTTCATTGTTTCACCTCTTTTGAGTACTAATTGTAAACCTATAACTAGAATATAGCATAAATTAACTAATTTGTGAACTTTTTTATTCATTTTTTTTGAAATTTTTATATATTTGCTTTAAAACAGATGCTTTTCCAGCGCCAAAGGACTGGTCCTTTTGATATTCTTTGGCGCAAAGTTTCTTCAATAGCCGTAAATTCACTTTTTTCCAGGTTTTTAACTATAAAAGACCCCCATCTTGATTTTTCTGTATCAAACCAGGCGCTAAGGTCTTTTTCTGTAATCAAACGTTCTTCTTTTTGCTCGATTGTTTGGGTTGTAACTGTAAATCCCTGTTTTTCAAAGGCGTTTATTAAATCATTTTCTTTCCAAAGACCAAAAGCTGAAAATGCCGAATTATCAGTATTAGAAAAGAATAATTCTTCTGCATTATGCAAGTTTAAAGACAGTTCTTTTTTTCCGCATTCAACGTCTAAAATTTGGGATAATCGCTGTCCAAGATATGGCGGCGATGACAATAATATAAAACTGCCGTTTTTTGCTAAAAGCGGCTTTACGGCGGAAGCCGCCAAAAACGGCTCTATTGAAAGTCTTGGGCTGCGAAAAAGGATGTGGTCAAACTGCGAACATGAAAACCACTTTTCGCATTGGGAAGGTTTGGGTAGAATTTCGACAGAAGCTGCTAATTGCGGCTTTTCTGTTTCGTCAAGCGCGGCTGCATAACGGAGCAAAACATCAGCTGCTGCCTCGCCGGATACAAGCGCGGCAGTAAGACCTTCGGGGCATCGGCGTAAACTTTCCCAGAGTAAAAGCCCGTCGTTTGCCTGCGGAATTAAAATGCGGCTATGGCGGCAAGGAGATGCAGCAGAAAAAATTAAATTTCTGTCATGTAAAAGAAGCGAGTTTCTGCCGGATTCAAGGCGTTTAAACCAACCTTCTTTTCCTTTTGATGAAGCCGACCAGGATAAAATTTCATTTGATGTCTCGTTACTCCCCAAAACAATTGCAGCCTGTAATTCGCGTTTTTGTAAAACTTCTTCGCGGATTTTTCCTTCGTAACCTACAGACGAAGGAATGTAAAAAGTTCTGCCCCGTAAAGAGCCCGGTAAATACTGCTGCGCTGCCCAATGATCCCTGTAAGCATGAGGATAGACATAACCTTCGCCATGACCGAAACTTTCCGCGTCTCTGCTTGCATCACGAAGATGGTTTGGAACATCGGCGTCTTCTTTTTCTACTTCTTTAAGAGCGTCAAAATATGACATTGTTGTGTTTGATTTCGGCGCTGTAGCAAGATAAAGACAGGCATGTGAAAGAGGGAAGTTTCCTTCTGGAAAACCGATTCGTTCAAACGCCTGTGCGCATGAAATTACAACAGATAAAGCCATTGGGTCTGCAAGCCCTACATCTTCGCTTGCCAGAATTATCATGCGCCTAAAAATAAATTTTGGGTCTTCTCCTGCGCGTACCATTTTTGCAAGCCAGTATAATGCCGCATCAGGATCGCTTCCGCGTACGCTTTTAATAAATGCGCTGATAGTATCAAAATGATAATCGCCGTCACGATCATATAAGAGCGCTCTTGTTTGAATGCTTTCTTCTGCAGTGTTTAAAGAGATAAAAATATTTGTACCTTCAGGCGGAGGCCAGTTAAGCGATTCATCGATACTTGTTTCGATTGCAAGTTCCATTGCGTTTAAAAGGCTCCTAACATCGCCTCCTGCAACTTCTACAAGATGTTCAATCGCGCTTTCTTCAAATTTTACATTCCATTTGCCGTATCCGCGCTCTTTATCAGAAATCGTACGTTTTGCAGCTTCCAAAAGGTCTTCTTTTTCAAGCGGTTTTAATTGAAAAATACGGCTGCGGCTTACTAAAGCCTTGTTAACTTCGAAAAAAGGATTTTCCGTTGTAGCACCTACAAGGATAACAGTGCCGTTTTCTACCCAGGGAAGTAAAGCATCCTGCTGCGCTTTATTCCAGCGGTGTACTTCGTCTACAAAAAGAATTGTTCTTTTACTGTATAATCTGAAACGGTCGTCGCTTCGGTCAATTACTTCCCGTATATCTTTAACACCTGAAAGCACGGCATTTAATTTTTCAAATGCGGCGCGAGTGGTGTTTGCGATAACAGCGGCAAGTGATGTTTTTCCAGTGCCGGGAGGACCGTATAAAATTATCGAAGAAAGTCTGTCAGCTTGTATTGCTCGGCGCAGAAGTCTGCCTTGTCCTACGATGTGATCCTGCCCGATTATATCTTCCAGGGTTCTGGGGCGCATTCTGTCTGCCAAGGGACTGCAATCGTTTGTATTATTTTTATTTTTTCCCGAGAATAGTTCGTCCATTAAATGTGTTTATTCCGGTACTGTATTCCATGTGTCGTCAATTAATTGCCAAACACCATTTCTTTGAGTTGACGAGAAAATGATACCGTTATTATTGAATGGAAATTGTAATATATGGCTTACAGGGTTTTTGCCAAGTGTGTTGGTATAACGATCCCTGTTTATAATGGTTGATGGTAATGCAGAACCCGGCATGTGAAATTTCGTTACAGGTGATGATAAATTGCTGACAGCTATTTCCGCATAACCGTAGGTAAAACCGGAATTGGTTGAATAATTTACATCCTGTCTTCCTGCAAGAAGCAAAAGTACAGTTCCGGTTGAATCGTAAACGGTGGTAAGTAAACCTGTAGCTCTTGTATTACTAATAAAACCACTAAAATCAGCTACTTTAGCGTTTGATGAAAGATTATATAGATCGCCATCACGTGTTATCGCATAATTAGTGCTACTGACATTTATAATTCCCATAAAATTTGTAGGGAGAGAAGAATTATGAATGCCACCTGAAGTTGTATAAATAGTACCTGCACAAAGTAAACTTCCAGAAACTCCCTGTAATTCCTGACTTGCGTTAGGTATTATTGGAGTTGAATTTCCTTGTTGATAAATATTATAACTTTCTCCGACTCTGAAACTATAATATAAATTAGTACCATTTGAATGAATTGAATGTGCATTAACACCCGGTATAGTTGACCAAGTACCTGATTCAGGATTAGTGGTATATTTTATAATGCCGTTAGTACTTGAACCTTCAAAGCATAAAATATGAAGATTTCCACCGTGAACAGCGAGTTGTACAATCCTTCCGCCGGGATTAGGAAGAGAAGTGTTCCATTCATCGGCACTATAACTATAAAGACGGCTTCCTGAAGCTACATACATGACGCTGCCAATTTGAACAAAATTGGTAGGAGAGCCTTTTATCAGCGGTTTTTTTATTTTTTCGTCAAGAGAAACCATATGGAAAACCGAATCACTGCACGAAGCAAGAAAAAATGTAAATAGAATTGATAAAAATAAATATTTATTTTTCATTTGTTTCACCATATTAAAAATGATAACGAGCAGAAAGTGTAAAATCCATAAAGATTCCATTAACACTATTTTCAGCTCTGAATTCGGGAAGCCAATAAAGGTTGGATGTTAACCCGAATGACCAGCCATTTGTTAGTCTGTAAAAAGCAGAACCGGTGACTTTTGTATATAACCCTACATATCCAAAATTTAAATATCTGCGCCAGGATATACCTAGAGCACAAGCAACCGGAAATTCAAAGTTTCCCCATATAAATTGAGTTCCAATTCTTGCTCCAACAGGAATGACAAATAAAGTATTATTACCGACGGTTGACAAAAATAAACCAGTTGCCTCTGCGCCAATAAATATTTTAGAGGTTAAATAGTAATTAAAAATTAAAGATCCAGCGCCTCCGATGCTTGGACTTATTTTGCTTTTATCTCCGCCGATAAATGCCATTGGAGTGGTTATTCCCAAAGAGATTATAAATGTCTGATCTCCCGGAGCGTATAAGTCATAGTGAAAATCGTCCCAATCAGTTTCGATAGACGGAGCATTGCCATCCTGAGCCGACAAGACAGGTAAACACATGATTAGTGCCAATATTATTATGATCCCTGCTTTTCGCATTGAATTTCCTTCTTTATATATAAAATAATCTATTTCCCTACTTTATTCAACAACACATACTATATATGGGTTACTAATTCCTGTTTAGGTTTCCTTCCATAGCCATATATTCAAGCAAAATAGGGTATCTTGTCAATAAATCTCCGTATCGTTCCAATTCTTCAAAACGAAGCTGTGTTTCGATATGGTTTTCCGCTCTTCTTCCAAAAGAAGTTGATATAAAGTCCCGCTGGCTTGATAAATAATCATTATATAGGTCACGAATTTGCCTGTATAAAATAAAATCGGGGAATTTAGCTGTATGAATAGTTAGTGAAAAATCCCGAATTTCGCTGTATCTATTCCTGATTTCTCTTTCCATTTCTGTATCAGGATTACCTGATAGAATGTTTTCTATCCTTGAAATATCAGTGGAAGCTGATGAAAGTGTGCGAAGTATTAATAATTCGATGTCTTTGGCGTTATCCTGTAAATAATTATCGAAATCTTCTTGATTTTTAAGATTATATTTTTCAACAATTGAAACCAGCATTTCCGGATTTATTCCAAAAGCAAGCTCCCCTCTAAGATTCCAGGAAAAATCTACACTTGTTAGACCGATAAAATTGGAATAGGTATCACCGGAAGGAAGGGTATTGTTATAATTAATTGGGTATTTGAAACGATCAAGGTCGAATGCAGCAATATGTACATTTGTAGGTATCAATTTATACCATACCCAGCGGAATTCACCCGAACGTACTATTTTAGGGTCAATTCCATGTGTTTTTGAACTAATTACTCCAAATTGTCCCGGCGGAACCGAAAACTGCACCCAACCAAAGAAAAATCCAATACCTGCCAGAATCATCAGTATTATGAGTGTAATTAAAAACTTTTTCATACTATAATATGATATACAAATATTGATTTTTTAGCAACATGGTAACTGGGAGAAAGGAAATTGACAGCAGAAAATACTGAAAAAACTGAAAAAGAAAAAGCAAGAAAAAATCTGGAATACAAGAGTTTTTCCGCATGGATTTTACTTATTTCTTTTATGGCAACAATTGCCATTTTACTTGTTTATTTCGCAGAAGTTGATTTTTCCGATGAAACATTACATTTACTTTTATTAATTCTAAGATATTCCGCATTTATTGTATGCGTATGTTCATTGTATAAACTAATTATAAATATTTTACGCTGCATTCGTTATTCTGATTTATCCAAGTTAAAAAAGATATTTATTTTTTTATTATTAACCATTTACAGTATTGTTATAATATTTTTTAGTATGTTTATTGCTGTAATTTCAGGAGGAACAGGATGAAAAGACTTTTCGCTCTTAGAGGAGCCGTGCAATGCGAAAATTCCGAAGCTGATATATGCCTTAGAATTACTCAAATGTATGACGAATTGCTTTCTAAAAATAACCTTGAAGAAAAAGATATTGTTTCTGTAATTTTTTCCATTACAAGCGATCTTAATGCCGTTAATCCAGCTTCCGCTCTTAGAAAAAACGGCAGAGCGCTTGAGCTCTCGCTTTTTTCAACACTCGAACCTGATTGCAAAAACTCACTTGAACGGACTATCAGAGTTATCGTTCATTGTTATTTAAATGAAGATGCAGTTTTAAATCATGTTTACATAAACGGCGCTGAAGTTTTAAGACCAGATAGAGCTAGAAAATAAAAGTCCACTGATTTACGCGGATTTTCACGGATTAAGATAATATAAAATTAATTTATCTGCGTTAATCCGCGCTAATCCGCGCTAATCCGCGCTAATCCGCGCTAATCCGCGCTAATCCGCGCTAATCCGCGGACAATTTTATTACTGCTCCAGGCGCAGTATGTCCCAGACTTTTTGGGTTTCTTGTCCTATACGCCAAAAACCGATTGCTCTTACATTCATGGATTTAAGCATTTCAAAACGAGTTGATAACGAAATATCATCTTCAAAATAAACTTTGACAGAAACGTTTGCGACATAATCGAATGTAGGGATTCCGTTTTCTCTTCTTACTTGAGCGTTGTATGTGTTTATAAGTCTTTCTATTGTTGAATGTATTAAAGCCCTGTGATGATTTGTATCGACCCAGGCTCTGCCGTAAAAAGGAATGCCCATGACAAGTTTTTCAGGTCCTATTACGCGCATTGAATATTCTGCAACGCTTCGGCTCCATCTAATGCTGGAAACCGGACCTGCAGGACCGCCTCCCCAATGTTCGTCATATCCCATAACAAAGATGCGGTCAACAAGCGGTTTTATTTTTTCATAGTCATATACATCATTTGCCAATGTTCTTGTGCGGGCGTATAAAGCGATTGTCAGCATTTTATTTTCCGGAAGCCCTACACGAAGTTCTCTTAAAAACGATAAAAACGCTTCACCGGATCTTGGGGGAATATTTTCAAAATCGATGTTAAGACCGTCAAAATTCCTTGTGGCAGCTATTAAATCGGTAATAAGCGCTGCCCGCTGCGGGCTTCCCGGCATTAGTGTAAAATAGGTAAGAGAGTTACTGCCGCAAGTTACAACCAAATGAACCTTGCCTGTAAATCCTGCAAGGTTTTGCCTGTTAGGCACATTGGTAAGAGCGCCGTACATATTCACTTCCGCGCCGAAATACCCGACATCGGTTATGGGAAGCCCTCTTCTTAAAGCAGCTTCCTGACCTGCAACCACATATCCCCAAATTTCCCTAAATGACGTGACAGGCAAGGTAGTAGAAGTACCAGGTGTTACAACTGTTTCTGTAGCTGCGATTTCCGGCGTTCCAACGCAGCTTGACAAAAAGATTAAAAAAACGATTATTAATGTGAAGTGTTTCATTATTTATATTATCGGTTTTTTATTTTTTCCTTATATATCTCTGTATAACAGGTTTAAAGTTTTCCAGTAATAGCGAACGTGAAAAATAGTCAGTTTCAACAGGAAGATCAATTGTAACATCAAGATTGTTTTTATCAGCTTTTTCGAGCAGCTTGGCAAGCAGTGTTTTACCTAAACCCATTCCTCTGTAATTTGGGTTAACTTCAAGATTATTGATATGAAGAATCATTTTATTTCCAGGATCAAAATCTGCGCTTATGCAGCCGGCGGATTCTCCGCTTGCGGTTTCACTGATTAAGTAATATTCTTTTTCACCCTTTTTAAAAATAAAATCTTCAAGAACCAAAGAGGAGTTATCTTCGGGTTCAAAACCTATAGGTTCCAATCCCCATTCTTCTCTTAAAGCGTTATACCAGTTTACTACTTCGCTTTTCATTTCCTGTTCTTTAAAACTGAACCAATATTTTTCTGTCTCGGGATATTGACGCAGAATGTCGCGAAACGCGCGAAAGACACCTTTGTTTCTGTCAAGCGCATCTGATAATTCTTGTCTAATAACAGGATTTTTTAAATTGGAAGTAAATTTTTCCATCAAACGAAAGCCGTCATTGGAATCCCAGGAGGGCAGGGTTACAAAACGCTGTTCATCAGAAAAATCAGTTTCGTTTATATAATTATTTTTATGAATATCTACTACATGCAGTTCCTGTAGATCAAATAAAAAATTGCCATCCTGATTTTCCATAAAAAAGACAATTTCATCTGTCAGGATATTGTCTAATTCAAATTTCATAAAAGCATTATAGATTAAAAATTGTAAAAAGTATATAAATTAATAATGAAAAGAAATACAGATTGCGGATCATTAAGAAAAACAGATGCAAACCGCACAGTAATATTAAACGGCTGGGTTCATCGTAAGCGCAACCACGGCGGTATATTTTTTATCAATTTACGTGACCGTTACGGCATTACTCAAGTAACGATCGATACCGAAAAAAATACAAGCCTGACCTCTATTTGTGACGAACTTCGTAATGAATACTGTATCGCTGTCGAAGGAATTGTAAGTCTTCGCCCAGCCGACATGATAAATGCTTCTATGGAAACGGGTGAGATCGAAATTATCGCTTCCAAACTTTCCATTCTAAATAAAAGCGAAGTTCTTCCTTTCCAAATCGAAGATGAAAGCAAAGCAAGTGATGAACTGCGGCTTAAATATCGGTATTTAGACTTGCGCTCAAACGCGATGCAAAACCGCATAAAACTGCGAAGCCGGACGACTTTCGCTGTGCGTCAATGGATGACATCTAACGGTTTTTACGAGATTGAAACCCCGACATTTATTAAATCCACTCCTGAAGGTGCGCGCGATTATCTTGTTCCATCAAGATTGTATCCGGGTAAATTTTACGCGCTTCCTCAGTCACCGCAGCTTTACAAACAGATTTTAATGGTCAGCGGTTTTGATAAATATTTTCAGATTGCACGCTGCTACCGTGACGAAGATTCAAGGGGAGACAGGCAGCCTGAGTTTACACAGATCGATATTGAAATGTCGTTTGTGCAAAGAGACGATGTTTTAACGATGACGGAAGGTTTAATGAACCATGTGTTTAAAAGCGTTATGAACATAGATTTACCAAAAAGTTTCCGCCGTCTTACATGGGAAGAGGCAATGGAGCAATACGGCAGCGATAAACCCGATCTTCGTTTTGATATGCAGTTAAAAGATTTTAGCCAATTCGCACAGGCAAGCGGCTTTCAAGCGCTTAAAGATGCGCTGGCGCAAGGCGGGGCAGTAAAAGCGGTTGTCGCTAAAGGCTGCGCTTCGTTTACCCGCAAACAAATTGACGAACTTGAAGCTCATGCAAAGATTTACAAAGCAAAAGGTATGGCGTGGATGAAAGTTGTAAACGGAGCTTTTGAAGGCGGAGCGTCAAAGTTTTTTGCAGATAACACTGCGGATATTATTAAAGGTTTAGAAGCGCAAGAGGGCGATTTAATTTGTATTGTAGCAGACGCTAACCGCATTGTTGCAAATACTGCTATTGGAGCGGTGCGTTCAAAACTTGGAAAAGATTTAGGACTTTGCGATTCTACTAAATTTGAATTTGCCTGGATAGTTGATTTTCCGATGTTTGAATACAACGAAGATGAAAAAAGATGGCAGGCTGCTCATCATTTATTTACCTGGCCGCAGGATCAGTATCATGAAACTATGGAAAGTGATCCCGGTTCTGTAAAAGGTGATCTTTACGATCTTGTTTTAAACGGTTATGAGTTGGCTTCCGGTTCAGTTCGTATTCATGATTCAGAAATGCAAAACCGTGTTTTTAAAATTGCCGGGATTGACCCTGAAGAAGCGCAGAAAAAATTCGGCTTTTTAACAGAAGCGTTTAAATACGGAGCGCCTCCTCACGGCGGCATCGCACCGGGTCTTGACCGTCTTGTGATGATCATGGCAGGCGTTACTTCGTTAAAAGATGTAATCGCCTTTCCAAAGAATTCATTTGCGGTAAGCCCGATGGACGACTGTCCGTCAGAAGTAGACCAAAAACAACTCGACGAACTTTGTATTAAAATTATTCAAAAAGAAGTTTAACACGGAGACACGGGGAACACGGAGCTCACGGAGAAGATAAAAGATATTAATTCTTATTATACATCTCTGTGTCCTTTGTGCCTCTGTGCCTCCGTGTGAGCTCTTATTGTTTTATTATAAATTCAATCCGTTGACGTAGTTTTCATACGCTTGTTGCGCAGACCTAGCATTTGCTGTTGCTCTTTCATGGTTTGGTCTTAAAGCATCGATTTCTGTATCAAGCGCTGTAAGGCGGCGAAGGTATTCCTGCCCTTGTTGAGTCTGGCTTCCTGCCGCTTCAAGGTTTCTTCTAACCCTGTCTTGATCCGCAATTAAACGGTTACGTTGTGCGTCGATATCTCTTACCGCGAGTTCGGCGGCATCAACAGCTTGTTTTAATTCAACAGCTCTCTGTAAAGCGCGGCGTACATTTTGCGGGATTTCTTGATTAGTTGTATAACTTAAAAATACATCAGGTCTTAAAGAAAGCAATGTTATTCTTTCAGAAAGAGGCCGGCGTTCATTTACTGTAAGAAGCGTTTCGCGGTTTGCGGGTAAAGATACATTAAACCTATAAGCAGTCGCTGTTTGTTCAGCTGCATTGGGAGATACTAAATCTGTATTCGGAGTTTTGTTATGTTCAACTATCATGTTTTTGGCAGTAGAACCTGAATTGACAAAAGTATATGTTCTTGTAAAAGTCTGGTTGCGGTTAATTGTCATAACTCCGCCTGAAACAGTAACAGAACTTACAACGCGAGTATTTGTATCCCCTGTAACAGCAGTAACAGAAAGGTCATCTCCAAAGGAAATCAATCTTTTTTCACCTTCGTTCCAGAATTCCAAAAGTGCATCACCTGCATAAACTCCGCCGTCATAAACAGTGATAGGACCTGCCGGAAGTTTCATATTACTTGTGTTTGTAATTTCTGCGCCAAGACGCGGATGCCTTCCGGAGCCGCTGTAAATTAAAAGTCTGCGAGTTTCGATGTTTGATTCAACAAGCGGAAACATCGCGCTCATTCTGCGGTTAAGACTTACAGGATTTCTGATTGTAAATTCAAACTGACCGCCTGCCGCACTTGCTGCCGCTGTTTGTACTGTTCCGCCTGTAACATTACTACCTCTGTTTGGCTCCATAACAGGAGCAGGAGCAGCAGAAAGAGACCAAATATCCATTTCTGCAACAGCTTCCATCCTTTGGCGGCTAAGCGTGGTAACAGAACCGTCATAACCATGAGCTGTATAAGCTACATCATGTGTTGCAGCTTGCGCTGTTCCAGCGATTGCCAATGGAAGTACAGGCCTCCAGACATAATATGGCGGGTAAAGTTCCTGAATAAACGAAGTAGGTCTTCCCGCGACAAGCGATAGTGAAACATTGTTCCAGTCATTGTCGCTATCGTTATCAACTATTGCCCAACCTTGAAAAAGAGGTCTTGAAGCTCCAAGGTCAAGGCGGTAAGAAACTTTCCAAACAGGGGAGGGTATCACATAACTTATTGATACATCTCTTCTTCCGCTGCCGGGAAGGTTCGCCGTTAAATGTCTTGAAAAAGAATTTCTCGAAGCAGCGATTAAATCGAGTGCGCGGTTTAAATCACGTTCTATTACAGGATCAATAAATTTGATAGAACTAATATCTTTAAGAGAAAATGTTCTAAGACCTTGTTCTGTACTAAGTAATAAAATTGGTTCGTGTCCCATTTGGTTTAAACTCATTAAGTAGCGGTATTCAATACCAGCGATTCTGCCTGTATATAAAGTAGGAGATAAAATTTCTACTTCCGAACCCCGCAACCTTGAAAGGATTGTCGCCATATCAGGTGAATCGGAAAGATCGATGCTCAAACTACGCAGAGTTTGAACCAATGTATTTTCTGATTGATAAGTGATCGATGGTGTTGTAGTAGAGCGATCGTTTATTACAAGTGATTTTAAAGCATCATTAACAGCGTCAAGTCTGAACGGAAGATTGATACTGACATTTCCATCTACAGTACCTGAGTGTTCATAATACGCAAGTCCCGATGTAAGAATTACAATTCTTTTTAAAGGCAGCGTAGTTTCATTTGAAGTGTTAGTTACCTGATTACTTTGAGCCCAAAGGTTTAATCCTACAAAACATAATAACAGAAAAGCGAAAGATCTTTTCATAAGGCCTCCATAGCATTATAAACAATGCTCAAGCCTTAGTGTTACGGTTGTACTATCGCAGACTTCTGACGGACCAAAG
>WQYB01000078.1 GCA_009781475.1 Treponema sp. | reverse complement strand
GATTCTTTAAAAGAAGCATGGGATCGTTTTGGCGAAAGCGCCGCCGCAGAAACTTTGGCAGTAAAAACCGAATGGGTAAAAGTTGACGGACAAATCCCGATAGAAGCAGGAGATGAACCTTGGTTGGTAAAAATATCAAAAGCATAATATTTTTGGAAAAACCTCACGCAAAGGCGCAAAGGCGCAAAGGAAGATTTCGGATAATATTTTCGTGGTTTTCGTGTGGTTCGTGGTTAATAATTTTTCTAATCTCCTGTCAATCATTACCAAAAGTACCGGATGCGTTTTTGGAAAATGCAAAGTATGTTCCATTAAACAGCGGCGCTTCCGTTTATATTTTTGCCGATGTAAAACGTGCGCGTCCTATTTTAGATATTATGCCGCTTGAAGAATTAAATGATGATATGGCTCGTCAAGTATTAAACAGGACTGATTATCTGGTTGCAGCTCTTTTTCCGCAAGAAAGCGGACAGCGTTTTCAGCTTGCCGCATGGGGAAAATATCCCAGTAAAATGGCAGGTATGGCTATGGGGATGGACAGAAATTGGCAAAGTATACGAACACAAACAAAACAATCTTACTGGCATTCAGGTGTAAACAGACTTTCGATAGCAATGTCGTCAAAACATGCATTTGCTGTTTCTTCGTTAACAAGCGAACCTGTTAACCCAATAACATCAGCTCCCGGCATGGAAATACCCGAAGGTTTTAATTCATTCCGGCATAATTCTCCGCTTTCTTTTTGGATCGAAAATCCAGGTCCTGTAATTGCAAGAGCTTTAACAAATGTAGGTTTCAGATTTCCGGTGCAGCAGTTTTTTATCAACCTATATGAAGTTGATGAAAATTACGAAGCGGTGATAAGGCTTCAGTTTAGTAACGCGACTTATGCACGAGGGACTGCAGCTATTTTAAGTTTAGCAGGAAATTTTTCACCGGACGATCCTATGGCAAAACTTTTTCTATCTAATCCGCCGGTTCAAAATGGAAACATTCTTGATATAAACTCAAGTTTAGACGAAGCCGAGCTTATTCATCTATTGAATATGTTTATGTTTTAGTTTATAAGGAAGACAGTTATGCCCACTTATGAATATGAATGCAAAAGCTGTTCACATAGTTTTGAAACTTTTCAAGCTATGAGTGATCAGCCTTTAAAAGATTGCCCCGAATGCGGTAAAGAAATCCGCAGAATAATTTTCGGCGGGGCAGGAGTTATTTTTAAAGGTTCCGGTTTTTATGTAAACGATAAAAGCAAAACCGGCAGCAAAAACGCCGAAAAAACCGAAACTAAAACCGAGCAAAACGCTTCCCCAAGTCCATGTAAAGAATGTCCAAATAAAGGTGTTTCAGCTTCGTGCCCTGCATAAAAATACCGATAAATTAATAACAGTTTATGAAGAAAAAACCAAGATTTTATTGCGATCATTGCGGTTATGAAGTCGGCAGCGAAGTAAAGCTCTGCCCTTACTGCGGCCGTCATTTTGCTTCTATCCGATGTCCTGCCTGCACCTATTCAGGTCCGGACAAGATGTTTCAAAACGGCTGTCCAATGTGCGGTTATTCCGCTCCGCCTCCTCCCAAAACAAAAACAAAACAGATGAAAAAAAAACGTTCAGATAATTATCAGCGGACTCAGCCTTTGCCGTTTTGGAGTTATGCTGCCGTTGTTTTTTTTCTTTTACTTGTGATTATGGCGCTTTCCTGGCTGATAACCGGGTGACTGTCACCTTTCTCTTTTCATTTAATCTCTTTTAAATATTAACACATTGTTGCCGTCATTGAATCTCATTTCGTTTCCATCAAAGGTACAAATTGCCCAATCTGCGCGTCCTTGAAGCCGTAAAAGAATTGAATCATCTCGAATTACAACTGATCCGTATGACCGGCTCATGCCATTAAGAAAAAGCAAAAACGCCAGTAATCCTTCAACAGGTCTATCGAGTTCTTCAAACTTGATAGTTAATGACTCATCACCTTCAACGTAAGTCCAGGATGTACCAAGAAGTGCGTTTTTAGTAATTTGCCCATAAACAGGTGATGCAATAATGCAAAGTACAATAATAATCAACGTTACAAAAACAGTTTTTCTTTTAGTAATCATAAAATACTCCAAATAATTAATTTGTTTTAAATATTATTACAAAGAAATTATTAAAAAACATCCGTGTAAAACGCACAGTTTTAAGAGAGTAATAGCGATTTTTTGTGCGTAAACGCACAAAAAACAGTACCCGGTACATTACGCTTCTAATCTTTCGCAAACCTCCGTGCATTTGTGCTGCAAAGCATTCGCTTCGTTGTGTGTGAAATAAATTCAGAGAATTTACTCTCGCCCGAACTTTGATTCGCAGGCGCTAAGGCGCAGAGAAAAAATAATTTAAAGGTGTCCGCAGATTAGCGCAGATTTTCACGGATTAATAAAGATTTTTTAACCACAAGCCAACACGAAAGATGAGTTACTCGCTATTCGCAAATCTCTCGCCATCCTCTGTGTCTCCGTGTGAAATAAATTTCGAGAATTTACTCTCGCAGAGTCGCAAAGGCGCAGAGGAAGAATCACCCAATAGACTTCTGGTTTAATTTGTGCTGAAGCCAATTTTTTTAGTTTTTGGCGGTGTTTCAATGAGGTTGTTAAGCGCAATGATGATTTTTTCTATTGTTTTATCTTGTTTTGATATTTTATAATCTGTGTTTTCAATGTGAAGCATAAGAAGTTTGCGTAGTTCTTCAATTTGATTATCTTTATTTTGCGATAGTACATAATGTCTTAGTTTCACGAAAGCCCGCATTATACTGATATTAACATCTATTGCTTTTTTACTGTTGAGAACAGAAGCCAGCATTGCAACACCTTGTTCAGTAAAAACATATGGCATAAAACGTCTTCCACCGTGTTGATTACTTGATATTCCATTTTGGAATGTCAAGTTTTTCCATTCATCTTTACACATGAAACGCAGAAGAATTAATACAAGAAGAGTTCTCGCAAAGAACGCAAAGGAAGAATCAAGAATTTACCACGAACCACATGAAAATCCACGAATCTTTACTTCGATATTTATTCGTGATTTTTCGTGAGCTTTCCGAAGGAACGTTTTCGTGGTTAAAAATTCTTAAAAAAATACCAGGCACTACCACCCATAGTGTACAATGTCAGCTGCGAACCTTTGGTTCGACGACACTACGAAAAAGTGGTACTTGGTACACTTGCGTTACCCAAATGATAGCAGGTACTATATTTTTACACGTCTTAGTATCAGTGTAGCGGAAGTAAACTTTGCTTTAAACCTACGAAGAAAATAAATATTAGAATTTGTTATTTTTTTGTTATTAAATTTGTGGTTGTTCTTTATCTCTTAATAAAGGTTCAATAAATATGCCGATCAAACCCAATCCGGAAAGAATTGCTAAAAAAATAACTATAATAGTAAACGGATTTTCCATATTTTACTTCTCCAAGCTAATTTTGCAATATCAATAAAAAATTTGCCAAAATCGTGAAGATAACCACGAACCTTTCCATGTTTTGACTATTTTTTTATACTATCCATATCTATAATATCATAATTTTCATATAAAGTGTCAAGAAAAATCTTTTTTATGGAATACCTTAATAACCGAATTAATAAATGGTACCTGCTACATGTGCTCAAACCATTAGAAGGCTCTATTCCCGAATTTGTGCAAAAAATAACAGGACTCGATCTGGAAACCACACGAACCAACACGAAAGTGACTGACACCCTCAGGGAATTTACTCTCGCCCGAACTTTAGTTCGCAGGCGCAAAGGTACAAAGAAGAATTCTACCACGGAGTACACGGAGTACACGGAGGAAGAAAAGTTTTCGAACAACAGCTCCGTGACCTCCGTGGTTAATCTTCTTTTCTTTTCTTACCACGAACCACACGAACCATCACGAAAAGTGTCACCCCCCACGTATACTTCCGTTATGTGCTACGAGACGCTGTATTTAGCGTAGGTGACTGTCACCATGAAACTGTTAAAAAGCTCGAATAGCACGGACACTATAGCTGATATCCTTGAAGGTGTTACCCTGATCGCCAATAAAGAAACCATGTACCCATGCGAGACTACTTCCAGCTTGCGATGAAGACCAATAATAATCAATTCCAAAATTGCCAAATTTGCCTCTTTCAATATAAAGTAAATTTAACTCATCACGACTAGGAAGAAACCAATCGGTTTTACCACCAGTAGTAAGGTTTGAGCAAGCTCTAGCCGCAAGAGTTGTATAACCGTTTGCAAATCCATGAGCTATAATAATCGCAGTATTTATTTTACCTCTGCCAATTCCCCAGTCGGTTTGATCAGATGAACTTTGTGAAAGATTTGGTATTAAATCGCCTGTCCTGTTTGCCCATTGACGTGTTCCAGATATATTAACGAGAGCAGCTTCCAGATAGTAAGCGGTATAAGAAACAAAATATCCTTCATCACCTGGATTTCCATATCCTTGCACTGTAAATCCATTTGGATCATGGTAAAAAACAATACCGCCGCCAGGACCTATATCGCCAATGTTGAAACTTCCACCCCCCGCTTGTCACTTCAACAGCAACCACATCACTTGTCGCCGATGCAATTGTTACACCATTCACATTGTTATTAGTATTTGTAACAACTACATAATAATAAACCGTTTCCAATGTATCTGTTGGCGGTTGGAAGCTGTTACTGTTTGTTCCAACAATAGTTCCGCCTGTTGTGCTGGCTGTGGTATTCCTATACCATTGGTAAGAAAGTGTTCCGCCGTCCGTTATGTTAGCTGTCACAGTAAGAGGAGGTGTTGTTGCATTTTGTGCATATGTTGTGTTTATAGGTTGGGTTGCGATTGTTGGTGTTTGCGCATGTACAAGTGCGTTAACCACTACCGCAACTGTACTGCTTGTTACCGTCACAATCTTGTTTCCGCCGTCGCCGTTATCTACAATTGTATTCGTAACAACGACATGATAATTAATTGTTCCAACAACTGTAACTAGCGGTGTATAACTTGCTCCTGTTGCTCCGCCGATTGGTGAACCATTGCCATACCACTGATATGTCAATGTTCCGCTGTCTGTTACTGAAGCAGCTACAGTAAGCGGTGTAACAGGTGTTGAGTTTTGTATATAACTAGCACCAGTGGGTTGTGTATTTATAACAGGTGTTTGTGCATGTACAAGAGGTACTGTCGTAAACGAAATTACTGCAATATTACTTATTCTTTGCCTGATCTTAATACCGCCGTCGCCGTTGTCATCAATTGTATTTGTAACAACTACATAATAATAGTTAATTGTTCCGTCTGCGCCTGTCGGCGGTGTAAAACTACTGTTTGTTCCAACCGGTGTACCGCCTGTTGTATTGTTTTCTGTATTACTAAACCACTGGTAAGTTAAATTACCGCCGTCACTTACAGATGCCGTTACAGAAAGTGTTGCAGGGTTTACATGAGGTAAATATCCGGCGCTTTGCGGCTGTACCGTTATATTCGGCACTTGCGCATTAACAGCTTGTGGAACCCAATACGCATGAAGTGTCATGCCGTCATAAGGCTGTGTATTGAAATCCCAGGGTATTAAAAAAGTTTCGTTATCTGAATACCAGCCTGCAAAATCATAGTCTGCTTTTACAGGACTTGATGGTATTTTTACTTTTTCATCTCTCCATACATTTTGTTTGGAAGGTACTGGAGTTCCGCCATTTGCATTAAAAAATACTTCTCTAATTCCTAGAATGTCTTTCATAAAAGGATTCGGACAAGATGTAATAAACAATGAAAATAATAATATTATTAACCACGGAGTTTCACGGAGGAAGAGTTGCTTTCGAACAAAAAACTCCGTGTTTCTCCAAGCAACTTTAGTTGCAGTCCTCTGTGGTAGAAAATTCTTCTTATTCATAAAACAGTACCTCTGCGCCTTTGCTCATAAGATTGGCTGAGAAAGCAGCTTGCGAGATTAAATTCCGAATATTCACAATCTTATACCTCCGCTTATTCCCACGCTGTAAATATACGGGTATCCGCCTCTTACCATTGGCTCTAAGTACCATTTATCACCAAACAAAAAACGCCAGCCTAAACCCAAACCATAAGTAACCGAGCCTTTATTAGTATCAAAAGAAAAATCATCAATACGGTTAAATATTACAAGACCTGTCATTAACTGAAAAAATAAACCATTATTAACTTTAAAACCTTTAAAAAAATATTTCATTAAAAAATTAAGTTCCAGTGCATTCATTCCTTCGGTATCAAAAAAGCAAGATAACTTTAAACCAATCGCAGCGCCAGTACCGTAACCGAATGTTAGACCAGTGCCGAAAGCTAATGTATCGAAGTTGTAAGGAGCAGTTTCTATAGAGGCAGCGATAAATATATCTTCCCGTTTAAATTCCGCAAAACCGGGATTTGCGTTAAGTAATAAAAAAACCGCTAATAGCGTAATAAATAAAAACTTCTTACACATTTCTGCCATATAATATAAAATATTAATTATTCCAAAACATCCGTGTAAAACGCACAGTTTTAAGGGTAAAATGCAGAAATATTGTGCGTAAACGCACAAAAAACGATACTTGGTGACTTTAAGCCTCCAATCTCTCTCCGACCCCCGAATTTGTTCAAAAAATCACTGGACTCGATCTGGAAACCATACGACAGCTAATGTAAGGCGTCAGTCTAATAATGGTTTATTGTAAAAGCGGCAATATGCTCTTGACCTGTACCTAAATTATGAGAATTAATTTTACGTGCAGAGGTTTTGGCAGTAACGCTAACTACCTGACCTGGAGTTAATCCTGTAATATCTTTATTTCTGTTGGGATCTCCAGTATAATTGTTAGTTAGAGTAAAGCTGTTATTGGGGTTCGACAAATTTGTAGTAATTTGAATACTGGGCATAGCAGTACCACTTGGAATACTCCCTCCACCATGTTGAATACTAATATTTCCACTACTGTTTACTGTAATATTAACAGAAACAGAATCCCCGCCGCCGCCATCGCCATCGCAGGCTGTCATAGAAAACCCAATCGCTATAATAGCGATAATTACTATCAATTTAACTGCGTTTTTCATATTAAAATTCCTTTAAAACAAAATATTCTAACTCACTCTCAAAGAGGCGCAAAGGAAAAAATGATAATAGGTACTTTTGCGCCTCTATTGTTGCCTTATGCTTCTGCCTTTTTAATTTTTTTAAAGTCCTTTCCGCAGAAGATAAGAAGTAAACCGGAAAGCACGATTAAATACATTGGGGAAAGAAAAACAAAAAGGTAAAAACCTATACTTGCTAATACATTCACCGGAATTGCTTTTATAATAGCTTTAACAATTATTCCAGTAATACCGGATGCTTGAACCTGTGAGGCTGCCTGTGACGCAAGAGCAGATGCAGCGGCATTATCCGCGGCATCATCTGCTATCGCACCTGCGTTTTCAGCGGCTCTTATAGCATCTTCTCCAACAGCTTCAACGACAGCTTGTTGTGTTGCTGCTTTTGCATAATCCATTATATAACCAACAACAGAAAATGAAATGATAACGCCTATCAAATAAGAAATGCATGCCCAGATCATCAATCCTCTTGCAATCCGGTTGACCTTGAAAAGACCAAATGTTATTAAGCCGAAAAGTGCAAAGATAATTAAATACAAAAATACAAAACCACCAAGACCGCCGCCTAATTTGCTGCTCCATGACATGATAATAAAAACGCTAACCAAAAAAAGCAGTGTAACAAAAGCCATTATCCAAGCCGATACCTTTGTTAAGAGGGAACTATTTTCCCATTTTTCATTAAAAAATTTCATAAACATCTCCTTTAGCAGTTTGTTGTCCTGCAAACAATAATTTTAAAAAATAATAAAATAAATCTTATTTTAAAACATCCGTGTAAAACGCACAGTTTTAAGAGCAAAATACCAAAATATTGTGCGTTTACGCACGGTTTTACAGTTTGTGCACTTCTTCCCTGGTTGAAAAACCTGTTTTAAAATAAATCTTGCTAATGTAGTTTTCTACGGTTCGTAAGTTTATGGAAAGAGCTTGAGCAATTTGTTTATTTGATTTATTCAGTTTAATTAAATTAATTACGTCAATTTCACGCTTTGAAAACTTTGTGTACATATTGGAGCCTTCGTTTAATTTAATGTTTAATTCACTTGAAACATACACTTTACCGTCAAGTATTGTGTCTATCGCTTTTAACAGTTCAGCTTTGCCGCCTGTTTTAGATAAAAACCCTGCGGCTCCCATTTTAAACGCTGTCTGTATTTTAAATGAATCTCCAATTGCAGAACAAATTAATACAGGAGGTTTAATTATTTTTTTAATCTTGCAGTGATTTTCCAGTATGGGAAGAAAGTCAAGCCCGTTATCTTCACCTAACAGAAGATCAAGAATAATTAAAGATGGCAGTGTTTCAGATTCTTCTATAATATTCTTTGCCTCAATAAGCGACTGCGCCTGCGCGGTGACTGTAAAGAGTCCTGTCCCTTCCAGGATTGTAACGATGCCGGTGTTTAACATCGGATGATCATCAATTAATAAAACTTCCATTACCATTCCTTGTTGAATTGCTGGGGGGATGAAATTCAAGGCAAATTAAAGTACCTTCGCCTATTTCGCTTTCAATTTTTAAACTGCCGCCAAGTATTGCAGCGCGTTCCTTCATACTGATAATACCTATATGAGATTTATCAATACCGCTTATAATTTGTCCGTTTTTATCTAAGGGTGAATTAAACCCTTTTCCGTCATCATCAATACCGATATAAACTTTTCCGTCTTTTCCCGCCCGCATCGTTACTATCGCTTCTTTTGCTTCGGCATGTTTTTCTATATTTGAGAGAGCTTCCTGTATAATTCTGAAAATTTGCAATCTTTTTTCCATGGTAAGAAAATCCAATTTGATGTTTTCTTCTATTTCTGCACGGCAGTCAATTTTTGTTTTTTCGCCGAAATCAAAACAAAGCTGTCTTAAAGCGTTTGGCAGTTCATTAAAACGGAAGTCAGGCGGAATAAGGCTGTCGCACATATCTCTTGTTTTTCTTATAAGGCTTGCCATCATCGGTACTGTTTTACCGCTTAATATTTCTCTTTCTTTTTTTTCTTCTGTATTGCCGATTTTTTCTGTTTCCAAAAGTAAATAACGCATATCCTGAATTATAGTATCGTGTAATTCACGGCTGATCCTTGCTCTTTCTTCATCCTGGGCAAGCATATAGTTATGGGAAAAAGTAGTTCCTTCGGTTTCTCTTTTTTGTGAACTGGTCAGCGATTGATACATTAAAAAGATAAGCAATGCTGCGATTAAGAAAAAAACTAAAAATGTAATAATCAAATTGTTATAAGAAAAACCGATAAACTGCTGTGTTTCTTTTTCAATTAACAGTAAACGGATAATAACACTGGATATTTCCGCCGCCGCCGCACTTGCCTTTTCCATATCACCTGAAATGATAGAGTCTCGGAAAATTAATACTAAATCCGAAGTTAGCTCGAATTCCGGAATATCAATATAGGTAAAAGAATGTAAATAACCGCGTTCATACTGAGGTGAAAAAGGAACAACACGGGTGTATATACGGTACAAATCTGATTCCTGAAACCTCAATAATGACAAATAAAAATCATAACTAACATTAGCTAAAGCGTCAGCTAACTCTTCATTTAAGTCTTTAGTCGTATTAAATTGTTGTTCAATTTCGATCCATTGGTTAACTATTTCCTGTATGCTGGAGACATCTTGCCCCATACATGATAAAAAGAAAAATGCCAAAAGAACACATAAAACCAACTTCATAGATATAGTGTATACTTTTTTAGATATTTTTAATATATTATTAATTAAAAACCACAGAGGACACGGAGGAACACGGAGTTTTTAGTACAAAAACGCTATTTCCTCCGTGAAACTCAGTGTACTCCGTGGTTAAATTCTTATTTATAGATAGTATAGGTAGTTATATGGAACAACACAGGTATTGGAAGTTTATCAAAATAGGTTGTCTTTGCCTCTTGGCGGTTTTAATGAATATTCTTCTTCAGAAGATTTTTATAAATTTTCTAAGGTTTCCGCTGTTTATGGATACAATATTTACCGCTGCCATAACTTTTGCTTTTGGTCTTATTCCGGGTCTTATTGTTGCCGTTTTTAGCTGGCTTGTTCCGTCCATTTATCATGGAACCTTCAGTTTTTTTGTCCTTTGCAGCATAACAGAAGTATTGATTATATGTGCGCTTAAACCCCGTACTCCGGATATTCCTGCCTTTACCCCAAAAGAAAAAATAATCGCTTCTTATACCGTAGTTGCCGCCAAACTTATGATTTTATATATCATCTGTGCTATAGCTATCAGTGTTTTGGGAGGTTTAATAAACCTTCTTCCGCAAATTGCTTATGGAACACATACAGATTATTTCGGCGTAGATGATCTTTTTAAACTTGGTCTTATTACGAACAACCTGCCGACTTTGGCTGTTAATATCTTATCGAGGATTCCTATTAATATTGTTGACCGTTTCATCGTTATTTTCGGCGGGTATCTTATTTCCCGGGCTTTAGTGAAAATCACCCCCACTACCCATAGCGCCGCTTAATAACCACCTACGCTACATCTAGCGTAGGTGACTGTCACCTTTTTAATCCGTGAAAATCTGCGTTAATCCGCGGACACTTTTATTAAAGTTTTTTTTTAAACCCCTTGACATTATTTTCCTTTTTTTATAAATTTTGGTTTCAACCCCTTTTCTTAAGGGAGTTTTACAGATGTATCCGTATTGTGTGCGGACAATGTTAAGGAGTTTTTGACGAATGCCTACTATTAACCAATTGGTTCGTTCCGGGAGGAAAAAGATAACTTCCAAGACGAAATCCCCGGCTTTAAAATCGTGTCCGCAGAAGAGGGGGGTTTGTACTCGTGTAATGACCCAAACACCCAAAAAACCTAACTCTGCCTTAAGAAAAATCGCTCGTGTACGTCTTTCTCATGGAACCGAAGTTACCGCATATATTCCAGGAATTGGACACAATTTGCAGGAACACTCGGTTGTTTTAGTTCGCGGCGGTCGTGTTAAAGACCTCCCAGGCGTAAGATATCATATTATCCGCGGTGCTAAAGACACCTTGGGCGTGACTGACCGAAAACAGGGCAGGTCAAAATACGGCGCAAAACGGCCTAAGGCGTAGGTGAATTATGGGAAGAAAGAAAAAAACAATAGATAGAGGAATTTTACCTGATCCAAAGTACAATAGCGTGGTAGTTTCCAAATTTGTAAATAGAATGATGTGGGAAGGGAAGCGCTCGCTTGGCTTGCGCATTGTTCATGATGCTCTTGAAATATTACAGTCCAAAGTAGATAAAGAACCCCTTGAAGTTTTTTTAAAAGCTCTAGATAATGTAAAGCCTGTAATCGAAGTTAAGTCACGGCGTGTAGGCGGCGCGACTTACCAGGTTCCGGTTGAGATTCGAGAAACAAGGCGGGAAGCCTTGTGCATGCGCTGGATTATAAGCGCAGCTCGCGCCCGTTCAGGAAAAGGCATGGGAGACCGTCTTGCGGCGGAACTTCTCGATGCTTACAATAATACAGGTACTGCCTTTAAGAAAAAGGAAGATACCCATAAAATGGCGGAGGCAAACAAGGCGTTCGCTCATTATAGATGGTGATTATAATTTAGTTTGGAGTTTCCAAACCGTTCCTGACTGCTTTGAGTATTCAGGTGACAGGTGGAACGATGTGGATGTTGCGTATTTAAACCGCTGATTTTCCGCTTTATTCGTTTCCCTCTCAATTTTTGCATGGATGTACAAAAGTATTAAAATACAAAAGTATTGAATACTTAATGTACTTGCGTACTTAAAAGTACGAAGAAAATATATTTAGTGTTCATAAGGAGGACACAAATGGCAAAGGATAAATTTAATAGGACTAAACCCCACATGAACGTTGGAACGATTGGTCACGTCGATCACGGCAAAACCACTCTTTCTGCGGCTATAACTCAGCACTGCGCAAAAAAATTCGGCGACAAGGTAATGAGTTATGATCAAATTGACAATGCTCCGGAAGAAAAAGCACGCGGTATTACTATTAATACACGCCATCTTGAGTATCAATCAGACAAACGCCATTACGCGCACATTGACTGTCCCGGACACGCCGACTATATCAAAAACATGATTACAGGCGCAGCTCAAATGGACGGCGCTATTCTTGTAGTTTCTGCTCCTGACTCAGTTATGCCCCAGACAAGAGAACACATCATTCTTGCCCGTCAGGTAGGCGTACCTCACATGATCGTTTTCCTTAACAAAATCGATCTTTTAGATGATCCTGACCTTGTAGAATTAGTCGAAGAAGAAGTAAAAGACGTTCTTACAGCTAACGGATTCCCCGGCGACAAAACACCTAT
>WQYB01000077.1 GCA_009781475.1 Treponema sp. | reverse complement strand
TTATTTTACCGCGGCATAAATATCGAAAAACTTGTTGAAGGTTTTTTAAACGAAGATCGTTTTGGTTTTGAAGAAGCATGTTTCCTTCTATTATTCGGACATTTGCCTAACAAGGAAGAATTTGCCGAATTTTCGGCGATGCTGGAAGCTCATTCAACACTGCCGGAAAATTTTGTCCGTGACACAATTATGAGCGCTCCTTCCAAAGATATGATGAACTCGCTGTCAAAAGGCGTTCTTACTCTTTATGCTTTTGATGATAATGCAGACGACATTTCTATCGAAAATGTATTGATGCAGTCCATCAAATTGATTGCGCAATTTCCGCTGCTTGCAGTTTATGGTTATCAGTCATTTGCGCACTTCCACGAAAACAAAAGTTTGATGATCCATCCGCCTGTAAAAGGAAAATCGATAGCGGAAAATATCCTTCACATGCTTCGCCCGGATTCCAGCTACACACAGCTTGAAGCGCGAATCCTTGACCTTGCTTTAGTGCTTCATGCCGAACATGGCGGAGGCAACAACTCAACTTTTACAAACCACGTTGTTACATCATCACACACGGACACATACTCTGCTGTTGTAGCTTCGCTTGCTTCATTAAAAGGACCAAGACACGGCGGCGCCAACATTAAAGTTGTGCAGATGTTCCGTGACATGAAAGAAAAGATTTCCGACTGGAGTAACGACAACGAAATTAACAAATACCTTGAAAAACTTCTAAGCAAAGAAGCTTTTGATAAATCAGGATTGATTTACGGAATGGGTCACGCTGTATATTCACTGTCAGATCCTAGAGCGCTTATCTTCCGTCAGTTTGTTGAACAGCTTGCAAAAGAAAAGGGGCGAAACGATGAATACATGTTGTACTCAAAAGTTGAAACACTTGCCCCGGAAATTATCGGAAAAGTAAGAAAGATTTACAAAGGCGTAAGCGCCAATGTCGATTTCTATTCCGGTTTTGTATACAGTATGCTCGACCTTCCCGAAGAACTTTTTACACCATTATTTGCCGTAGCTCGTGTAGTAGGCTGGAGTGCGCACAGACTCGAAGAACTTGTAAACAACGGAAAGATTATACGCCCTGCTTACAAGTCTGTTACAAAACAACAGTCTTATGTTCCAATGACAGATCGAAAATAGGTCAAGACATGGAAGAAAAAGAATTAAAAATCAGAGGCATGTTCGGTGAACACTGCGAGAGGGCAATAACTGACGCTCTCTCGCAAATAAGCGGTGTTTCAGATTTAAAAGTAAAAAACGGAACAGTATCCTTCGCTTATGATAAAAACCCTGCTACACTGCTGGCTGTTAAAGACGCAATCACAGACGAAGGATACGATGTAATAGGCTGATGCGTGGTTTACTTCCACACATCACTTAGAACTTTCTCTTCAGTTTCCTTTTCAAACTGCTGCGTATACAACTTATGATAATGCCCGCCTTTGTTCATTAATTCGCTGTGTGTTCCGCGCTCTATAATTTTTCCTTCTTCGATAACTAAAATTACATCCGCATTGCGAATCGTAGAAAGCCTGTGAGCAATTACAAAACTTGTGCGCCCTTCCAAAAGTTTGTGTATGGCTTCCTGTAAAAGCATTTCCATTTCCGTATCAACAGAACTTGTCGCTTCATCTAAAATAAAAATTCGCGGGTCTGCAAGAACGGCACGAGCAAAAGAAATAAGCTGCTTCTCCCCTGTCGAAAGCCTGTCACCGCCTTCTCCGGATTCCGTGTCATACCCTTTTTCCATCTTAGCAATGATTTTATCCGCATAAACAATCTCGGCTGCTTTTTCAACTTCTTCGTCTGTTGCATCCAGCCGTCCGTAACGGATATTTTCGCGGATAGTACCTGAAAAAAGATGAGGGCTTTGCAGTACATAACCGAATGCGCTGTGAAGCCAATGCTGGCTTCTCTCCCTGTAATCAATCCCATCGATTAAAATCTGCCCCGATGTCGGTTCGTAAAAACGGCAGATAAGATTTACAAGTGTAGATTTACCTGCGCCTGTTTCTCCAACAATGGCAACATAGGTTCCTTTTGGAATGTGAAGATTAAAATCTTCCAAAACTTTTTTGCTGTAATCTGGGTAACTGAATGTCACATCACGGAACTCTACATCGCCAGTGATTGATTCCCAGTTTTCTTTTTTGGGAGAAAAAACATCGCCGTACTTTTCGATTACTTCCGGTTTGTCTGTAATACCGGGAACCTGTTCCAAAAGCCCTGATACGCGCTCAATATTTGCCTGGGTAGAAACAAAGTCAGTAAAAATTCTTGCAATATTTTGAATTGGCCAGAAAAAGCCGCCAGCGTATTGTAAAAAGATCGCAAGTATCGCAAGCTCCGCGCCCAAAACAATAATTTCGTATCCGCCGAAACTTAAAACAGCAGCCGTAGCAAGCGTGCCGATAAAAAGCGTTATCGGAATAAAAAGAGCGTATAATCTTGCCATGTGTTTACCGTGCTTTCGGTATTCACTTGTAATCCCTGAATATTCATCAAGGCTTTGTTTTTCCGTGACAAGTACTTTTACGGTTCTCGCTCCCGTTATTCCTTCGTTCATCGCTCCTGTCATTTTGGAATTAACTTTGCGCATAATGCGGTTAACTTTTAAAATACGGCTTTGGAAAAACCATGTAATAATAACCAAAACAGGTATTGTAGCGCATACGATCAATGCAAGTTTCCAGTGGACGATAAACATCGCTATAACAGCACCCACGCAGTAAAAGGCAGACCAAGTAAAGTCGATAAGCCCCCATGCAACCAAGTCTCCGATGCGTCCTGTGTCAGAGTTTGTGCGTGCCATTAAAAAACCAACAGGTGTTTTGTTATAATAGGAAAGACTTAACTTTTGCAGATGATTAAACACCGCGTTTCTGATGCCGCGGCTCATTCCGCATTCAGCTTTTATTCCAATCGAAACAAAAAAGTAAACGCCAATTCCCTGAACCGTTACCATAACTGCAATTGCAATAATTAACTGCCAAACTCCGTCTGCTCTCTGCGGAATAATGTTATTACTAATCGCGTAACCTAAAAGCAATGGAAATGCGATATCTACGATAGCAACGAATACCATCAAAACCGCGCAAATAATTAAGTTTTTCTTTTCCGGTCTAATAAACGGAAGCATTTTCCCCCATATTTTAAAAGACATGGGTTTGTTATAATCAAAATCTTCATAATCAGACATTTTATCCCTCCTTCTCCTCCAACCCGTCAGCTTGCATTTTAAATATACGGCTGTAGGTTCCTTCTCTTTCCATTAATTCCTTGTGGGAACCAATATCTTCTACTGTGTTATTTTTTAAAACAAGAATTTTGTCAGCCTGCATAAGGCTTGATATACGATGCGAAATTATTATCACAGCGGCATCTTTAACACGCTTGCGTAAAGCCGCGCGTATCTTCGCATCGGTATCGGTATCCACCGCAGAAAGACTGTCGTCAAAGATCATCACAGGTGTATTTGCGGCTAACATTCTTGCAATCGCAACCCTTTGTTTCTGTCCGCCAGATAAAGTAACACCGCGTTCTCCGATGATTGTATTGTACCCATCAGAAAAACCTTCGATTGTTTCATGTACCATCGCAGTTTCGGCGGCGCTTTGCAGCCCGGCTGTTTCAAGCTGGCATGATGCACAAATGTTTTCGGCAATCGTTTTTGAAAACAAAAACGGCTCCTGTAAACAAAGCCCGATATTTTTGCGCAAATGAAAGCGTGCAATCTTTCGAATATCGATGCCGTCAATTTTAATAACACCGTTACCTTCTTCCAAATCGTAAAGACGGCTTATAAGATGCACTAACGATGATTTCCCGGAACCTGTAGCGCCCAGAATTGCCATTGTTTCACCCGGTTTTAACGTGAAAGAAACATCACGTAAAACAGTGTTGTCACCATAAGCGAAATTAACATTTTCAAAACTGATTTCACCTTTAATTTCCGGTTGTAATGAATCCGTTGAATCCTGCTCAGGCTCTGCCGACAGTACTTCGCGGATACGCTCTGTAGCTACAAGTGTTTTTGAAAGCTCGGACAACATCCGCCCAAGCTGGCGAATAGGCCAAATCATCATATTGCTGTAGGTATAAAACGCTAAAAATGTTCCCGGCGAAAGTTCTCCGCTTACACTTCTGAAAATACCCGCTGCGATAATGACAGCTAACTGAAGTCCGCTAAGAATATCACCTGCTCCCCAGAAAATGCCAAGCATCTTGCCGATATTTATCCAGTTATTGGCATGAGCCAAAGTTTTTTCGGAAAACTTTTTCATCTCCCATGCTTCTCTGCCAAAAGCGCGTACAACACGCACGCCTGTATAATTTTCCTGAGCTACCGCCTGCATCTGCCCTTCTGTAACTTCTGCGCGCTCAAAGTTTTTACTGACACGGCTAAAATAGAAAAACGAAAAACCAAATATTACGGGAACAAGCGATAAACCTACAATCGACATAAAGACGTCCATAGAAAACATCATTATTACCGAAACGATAAAAATACAAACCGTTCTTATAAACTCGCTTAAGTTCTGCTGAATAAAATTGCGGATGTTATCGACATCGGTTGTACAGCGCTGGATAATATCGCCTGTCTGGCATTTTACATGCCAGCTCCACGGCAGTTTTTGAATGTGGCCGTAAAGGGTATTTAAAAGTTTCCATGCGACTGTTTCTCCCATTTCGGCGACTATAAAACTGCGTGTCATATTAAAAAGTTCCGCCAAAAGAGCAAAACCGATAATAAAAATTGCACATATCCAAAGCCTTTCACGTAACAAACCAAGCCCGCCCATCGATTCTACAAGATTCGATACAAAAGCAGGCGCAGCAAGCGGAATTGAACCGATCACTGAATCGATTGTATAACGGATAATTTGAGGATTTATAAGTGAAAAACCGACTGTTCCCAGCGTTGCGATACAGCAGATAAAAAAACTGAACTTTCTGTCACTAGCAGAAGCGGCAATAAGACCCGCTCTCGTGCCTTTCCAAGGTAACGTCATAATGTTACTCCATAAATTGTAAATGCCCGTAATTAGCCGAGCAAGAATAGATGTGAAATCCAATTTTATTGGAAAAATAAATATAAAAATGAACAAAACTGAACAAAAAGAAAAATTGTAACGTTTTGTTATAACCGTTTATTAAAATTAGAAAAGAAGCGGCTGTCAGAGGGAATGTTAGCACCAAATTCAAAAAACCGATGCTTCGCCAAAAGCGGCTTCAACTTATTTGAAGTATCCTTATTCGCATTATGTATCCCCCTTTATGATATGATATATGTCAGTATAGTGGTTCTTAAAATTTGTGTCAAGCGGAAATTTGGAGATTAAGGTTCATTTTCACATTTTTCTATTAAAGTATTTATTTCATCAATAAATCGTTGTTTTATCATAATTAAGTCCGGTGTCAGAAAATTATTTTTCTTTAATTCGACAGGATGATCAAAAAATAATTGATGAGGCAAAATTTCCAATATATCTGTTATATTTTGAATAACTTCCGGTGATGGAAAGTTTTTACCATTTTCCACTGCATTTAAATAATTTGGCGAAATATTAAGTAATTCTGATAATTTTAATTGACTAAAACCCCTCTTTTTTCGCCAAAAACGAAGATTCTTTATAAATATCTTCTGAAAACTGGTCATAATATAGATTACCCCTAATTTGAGGTAATTAAACACACTGTTTTACAGTCATTTTAACTGTTTAACAGTTGACAAAATGTAATTTTTATATGAATATTACGATGTAATAACAAAAAAAACCTGTTCGTATGAATGGGATATCTTTACCAAATTAAGGAGAAAATTATGGTAAACAAGAAAAAAGGATTGGTATTACTGGTAATAATATTAGTTCTTACAACACTGATTATTGGGTGTGCAAGTATGTTCGGTGGAGGTTCTGCTAGTGCTCCAAGCAGCTTTCAAAGCGGCAGCGGCAGCAGAGGCGATACTACTATCTTATTACGTCAAAACTTGCAATTTGAACAAGCTTTTCGTGATATTGTCTTTATCCTCAATAGAAATGGTTTTGAACCGGAAATGATGCAACCGGAAGTCGGATATATTCGCACTCGCTGGAATAATTCATGGAACGATAGAGGTACTCATACTGATTTTTATAGGGTGCGTGTTATTATCCAATTCAATTCAAACCGAACTCAATTAATATTAAGTGCACCAGCGGAATATGCAAGATCTGGGGAAGCATGGCAATCAGGTTTTGATACAAGAGCTGTAGAAACATTACGTAATGACCTTACCCAAATCATTGGTAACTGATATTTCACAGTAAACCAGAAAACCACAGTAAGATGTAAGACAATGTTCGAACGTCTAACTGTGGTTTTAATTTATAATGAAAAGAACACCATATTTAAACATTGACCATTTGCTGAATTGCATTTTCTACAAGGGTATTTAATGAAACACCGCGAGTATTTGCAGTTAAAGCAAGTTTACGATGAAGATCGGCGCTAATGCGAACATTAAACGAACCCTTGAAAGGTTTTTCCGGTTCTTTACTTTTGGATACACAAAACATTAAATACTCGTCTACCGCTTTGTGAAAATCATCAGTGATAGAACTAACACTATTACCTTCGAATGTTATAAGAGCTTTTATACCAATTACTTTTCCATGAAAGCAAGCATCTTCTTCGGAAAAAGATACATTCCCGGTATAGTTTTTATAATGTAAATAATTCCCATTATTTTTAGCACTCATATTTTCTCCTTTTCTTTTAAATTCGCAGTAATATCATCAATTTGGTACATTTTTAATATATTACGAGGATGCGGTTTGTGTAATCGGATATAATCCCCCTCTTGATTTGAAAATGTTACGCGAGAACCACTTGTTTTTCCTGCCGTTTCCTTTAAGTAACCTAAGGATTTAAGCAATGTAGCCAATTCATCAAATGTAAAATCCGTTGGGCGAGACAAGAATCTTTTAACTAATTTTTCTTTTTTGCTCAAGCAATCACCTTCAATATAATTATATACATATTTATAAGATCTTGCAACTATATTTAGTTACATAGATATAATTCGTTGTGTATCTCTCTTTATCACTCTGTTCGTATCAGATTTTTTCTTGGTTTTACCCTTGCGGCGTCGGGTTCTGAATCAAAATCGACGTAGGTTAAAAGCGCGTTGGGATCAAGTTTTGTCAGTATGTCGGCGACAGTGTTGACGGCAATAAGGTATTGCTCTGCTGGTCTGAACGCACGGCAAGCAGGACATGCGCACCAGGTGTTTTCATACCCTTCTTCCGGTAGAAGATGAAAAATACGCTGGGTAGTAACTTTTAACATCGCGTGAGCCAGCAGTTTTTTAGCGTTTTCAGAGATAATGGCGATTGTTTTTGGATTGGTCGGGCAAAAATGATGAGCGGCTTTACGTCTGCCCTGCTCCATGCGAAAAAGTTCACGATTAAACAAGAAATGTTTAATAGGAAGCAATAAAGGTAAATCGCGTCCGCCGGCTTCAACATTTAAAGAATAGTTTTTAATTAATTTGATATATTTTGAGTTTCTGGTATTGAAAAATTTATCATTCAAGGAAAACACAACCGTATTACATTCATTTTCGACAGCTAACTTTATAAGTTTTTCACGCTCGCTTGCGCTAGTTTTTTTACTGATAAAAAGCCTTTTCCTATTTTTTTCCATACATATATTATATGGAATTTTATAGAATTAGACCATATAATTCTTTTATGGAATTTGAATCGGGTCTTTTTGATGTTGCCATAATCGGCTGCGGAGTTTCCGGAGCAAATATAGCCCGCCGCCTGTCGGCTTACTCCATAAAAACAGCTATTCTGGAAAAATCTGCAGATGTATCTTTTGGAACATCAAAAGCCAATTCAGGAATTATTCACGGCGGATTCCACCATAACAAAAAATATTTAAAAGCCCGCCTTGAAATGCAGGGCAGCCTTATGTTTGACCAGCTGCGAAGGGAGTTAAACTTTCCATTCCGCAGATGCGGGATAATCGTAGCCGCGCTCCATCATGACGAAATGAAAGTTGTCGAACACCTGTATTTACAGGGAGTAGAAAACGAAGTAATCGGCATTGAGTTATGCTCCCGTCTTAGAATGCTGGAACTGGAGCCGAAGTTATCCAGTGATGTAGTTGGAGGTCTTTACGCGCCGGGCGGCGGAATTATCGAACCTTACCGTTTTGTTTTTGCACTTGTTGAGTCGGCTTTAAAAAACGGAGTAAAACTATTTACAAACTTTAAAGTAATAAAAGCGAATCGAGATACAAGCGGCGGCGAAGATTTTTGGACAATTAAATCCGAAGACAACACAAACAGCTGCTGCAAAGAAATTAAAGCCCGTTATGTGATAAATGCCGCAGGTCTATTTGCAGATGAAGTTTCAAAAATATTTGGAGCAGAAGATTTTACAATAACATCCAGAAAAGGGGAATATTTTTTACTTGATAGACTTACCAAAGCCTGTCCTTCCAAAGTTGTGTTTCCGGTTCCAACAGCGGTTTCCAAAGGGATGCTTGTTATTCCAACAGTGGAAGGAACAGTACTTGTAGGTCCTACCGCCGATGCTGCCGATGATAAAAATGATTTTTCCACCACTCAAAAACATCTTGAACAAATTTTGATTTGCGGAAAAACAATGATTCCTTCTCTTAGTCAAAATGATGTTATAACTTCGTTCTCAGGGCTTCGCCCTTGCCTTGAAAGCGATTTTTATATTGAAGCGTCAAAAAAAGCGCCCGCCTTTGTACAGGTTGCAGGTATCCAAAGCCCGGGGTTAACAGCGTCACCTGCTATCGCAGAATATGTAAAAAATATTTTAGTGGAAATGGGTTTGCAATTAACAGAAAAACCGGGCTGGAACCCGATTGTAGAAAATCACCCAAGCGTAAGGGATTTTATTTGCGGCGAAAACCCCAATATAGAAGAACTTGATAGTTTAATCAACAAAGACAGCGCTTGGGGTAATATGGTTTGCCGCTGTGAAAATGTAAGCGAAGCAGAAATAGTGCAGGCGATAAAACTCGGTCACACTACTCTTGACGGAATAAAATATTTTACACGGGCGCAGATGGGACGCTGCCAGGGAGGTTTTTGTACCTACAAGATCATTAAAATTATAATGAGGGAAACAGGGCTTTCTATAGAAGAAGTAACAAAACACGGCGCACAAAGTTTTGTACTGGCAGGTGTTTTATGAAAGAGTTAAAATACGATGCTGTTGTAATAGGAGCAGGAGCTGCGGGAATGGCAGCGGCGCTTGAAATAGAAGCGCAAGGGTTTTCGTGCGCGATCATCGAAAGAGAAGATCATCTTGGCGGCATCCTTATGCAGTGTATTCACAATGGTTTTGGTTTGCATGAATTTAAAGAAGAACTTACAGGTCCCGAGTTTGCCGAACGTTTTATAGAGTGTGTTGTAAAATCTAAAATTTCGGTTCACTTAAACACAACTGTAATTAAATTAAATTCATCTTCCCTCTGCGCCTCTGCTCATAAAATTAGCTGCGATAGCAGCTTGCGAGAAATTTTTTGTATAAATCCTTCCGGTGCGATAAAAATAACATGCCACTCTGTGTTACTTGCAATGGGCTGCCGTGAAAGAAACCGCGGAAATATCCGCATACCGGGATCGCGTCCTGCGGGGGTTTACACGGCAGGTTTGGCTCAGCGCCTTGTAAATATAGAAGGATATATCCCCGGTAAGGAAGTTGTAATCATAGGTTCGGGTGACATCGGGCTTATTATGGCAAGGCGTTTGAGCTGGGTTGGCTGCAAGGTAAAAGCCGTAGTGGAAATAATGCCCTACCCCGCAGGATTGACGCGTAACATTGTTCAGTGCCTCAACGACTTTGATATTCCATTGTACTTGTCATCGCAGACAACCAATATTTTCGGCAATGACCGCGTAGAAGGTATCGAAGTTACTCCGATTAAAAATGGCATTCTTGAACCTGAAAAAAGTTTTCGCCTAGACTGCGACACAGTGCTTTTATCCGTAGGGCTAGTCCCGGAAAACGAATTGTCAAAAGCCGCAGGTGTAGAATTAAACACTGTAACAAACGGTCCATTAGTAGATTCATTTCTTATGACTAACATGGAAGGGGTTTTTGCCTGCGGCAATGTTTTACATGTACACGACCTTGTCGACTGGGTCTGCGAAGAAAGCCGAAGGGCTGGAAGGTATGCTGTCCAATGGCTCAAAGGTGAGCGCCCTACCCTGCAAATAAATATAAAAGCAGGTTCTCATGTACGTTATGTAAACCCTGCAAAAATCGATCCCGAAAAAGAAAACATTATTTATCTTCGTTCCATGATTGTAAAAGATGACGCAGTTGTTGAACTTCGCATAGACGATAAAATCATACTCAGTAAAAAAGAAAGGTATGTACAGCCGTCAGAAATGATCCATCTAAAGTTGATACCAAAAGATTTTGAAAATATCAAAATTAATTCTAATTCAATATTGGAGATTAGTATAAATTGAAGGATGTAAAACAAAACCTGACATGTATTGTATGCCCAATTGGCTGTGCAATAGAAGTAGAAAAAAGCTCCTCGCAAAGTAATCTGTCTGTAACCGGCAACAAATGTCCGAAAGGTGAAACTTACGCTATCGAAGAACTTACGGCTCCCAAACGTACAGTAACCGCAACTTGCATGGTACGAGAGGAATTCACACGGAGACACGGAGGCACGGAGTTTATTAAGAGGCTTCCGGTTAAGACATCTTCACCTTGTCCAAAAGGTTTAATACCTGATCTATTAAAAGATATATATAAAGTAAAAGTTTCGCTTCCTGTAAAATCAGGCGATGTAATAATAGAAAACTGGAACAGCGAAGGAATCAATATAATTGCCACAAGAACAATTGGTTAAGGTTAATTTAATCACCCAATCAATCTACTCACAATTAGAATATTAATTATTAAAGTCGAACGGTGAAAAGCCTTGTCAGCTCCGGATGGCAGAGATCCCGACATTCCGTTATAGCTCCTCCAGCAATTCGTCGTGTTTTGTTATTTTATGTAATGTGTTATTTATCTTTTCATTTTGATGAGTGCTGGATAAACTAACATATCTGCTGTGAAATGCAGCCATATGTCGCTGGCAATTCTTTTCGCCGCTCGCCTAATGTAAATATTATATTCTTGTGAATTAACTTGACCAGTTGTATAAAATATATCATCAGGCGAGGATGCGAATATTTTCGGTCATATCTAAAATGCATACCTGTATAATTATTATAAAGACGTAAGCGAAAATCTACATCGGCGACATACTCATAGAATTAACCGCGTAAGCGGTTTCCATGATCGGGATGCAGTCACGCCAAAGCGTGTGTTAACTAATGCCACGACCGTCCGGAGCCGATGGGGAGGTTTCGCTGGCGTCTTTAAAAGTAATAAGGTATGCGTTTAAGAAATTTCCATCAGTAGAATTCGCATCCCTGCCGAATGGTTTATTTATTATAGAGTCAAGTTAGGTTTCAAGTATAGTAAAATATCCTTTAATAATATACAATAAAATTACAAATGAAATGGGAAAAAAGAGAGATTTCCGGCGACCTGGTAAAAGAAATCTCCACAAAATACGGCTGCGATCTTCTAACTGCTTCGATACTTGCGCGCAGAGGACACAAAAGCGGCGATTCAATTCGATACTTTCTGGAAGACGATATAACATCACTTAGAAATCCTTTTGCACTTGACGGAATGGAAGATGCTGTCGAACGAATTCTTGCAGCAAAAGAAGAAGGAGAAAAAGTTTTAATTTTCGGTGACGGTGATGTTGACGGCATTACTGGAACTGCCCTTCTTGCAGGATACCTTGAAAATATCGGTATAGACGTAAGCTGGCGCATTCCCACTGGTGATGAATCTTACGGGCTTTCGCTGGAAGCTGTCGAAGATTTTGCCGCAAAAGACGGCACATTGATCATCACCGTAGACTGCGGAATTTCGAGGTTTGCAGAAATTAAAAGAGCTAGCGAACTTTCTGTCGATGTAATTGTTACTGACCATCATGAGCCGCAGGATGAATTGCCTGACGCTCTTGTTATAGTAAATCCAAAACTAAAAGACTCAACATATCCTTTTAGAAATCTTTCGGGCTGCGGTGTCGCTTTTAAATTAGTATGCGCTCTTCGTTTTGCGCAAAGAAGCGATTTATACGGACAGCAGATGTGTCTTTTAAATACAAGACCTGTAAATGATGCATGGATAATTGAAATTGCAAAAATGCGAAACCTAATCGTGACCGATACATTAATAGAAACGATAGTGCCGGGTATGGTTTCGATTAGTGAAACACGGCTGCCTGCTTTTTTAGAAGGGCAGCATATTCTTTGCTGGGATGCAGCACTGCACAAACAAACTTTTACCAAACTTTTTGGAATGGGTGTCGAAGTTGGAATGATGGATATCGCTCCTTTAATCGGTAAAGAGATCCCGCAAACATCAGGGCAAAGTTTACTGCGCATTAAAGAACTTTCCAAAATTGCAAAATATTCGGACAAGGA
>WQYB01000076.1 GCA_009781475.1 Treponema sp. | reverse complement strand
TAAGGTAATCTTTTGTTTTCTGTGAAATATCATCATCAAGCGCTAATTCAGAAAATCCTACAATACTATTCATCGGCGTTCTTATTTCGTGGCTCATGCTTGCAAGAAAAGAAGATTTTGTCTGATTTGCAATCTCTGCATCTTCACGTGCTTTTCGGCGTTCAAAGCCGGAAATGGTCAGCGCCATTAAATCTGCCAAAGAAGAAACAAAGCTCTGTTCCTCCATTGTCCACTCGCGTTTTTGCGGGTAACGTTCACAAAAATCCTGTTCTACGCAGACAACGCCAACTAATTCACCGTCAACATATATTGGCGCATCCAGCATAGCGCATAAATTGGGACCATATCCGTCGATAGTTATCTCATGGGGGGACGTATTCATTTCATTTGTAACAATTAACCGTTCGGTTTCTAAAAGTTTCTTATATTCTTTGCGTGGTTTCAAATCAAAATCATCCTGAATATAATGTGCTGCGGTAACGCAATCATAACAGGTTATATTTGTAAGAACATCCGAAACATTTGTTAAATTCCATATACCGACACGATATGTATTTAATGCGATACCTCCTTGCTGTGTAATAATATCGGCGGCTTCTTTTAAAATTCCGGCAGAAATAACCGGAGACTTTGTTAAAACTGCCAGAGTATTGCTTAGTTTTTGCGCGTATTCATAATTCTCCACTAAATCGCGTGTCTGCTCTTTCACAAGGGTTTCAAGGTTTTTACCAAAACGGCGGCTTTTTATCAGAAAAACAGCAACAACCGATAATGCAAACAAAAGCAGAGCAGATAAAATTATCAATATTATCATTAATGGGCGCTGCGCTTCAGCCATTTTTGCACGGTAATCGTAAGTTCTGTTCGTCCATTGTCCGACGATTCTGTTGGTATTTATTAACATTAAAGCCTTGTCAAGAATGGATTGCAGAATAGTTTCGTCTTTATTAAATCCGAACCGGATTTCCATGTACCGGTTAAAAATAAAGTTTATCTTATAATCGGGCATCTCCATATAATGTGTCAGGTACAAAAGCCGCTGCTGAGTTGACATAACCAAATCAACTTCTCCGCGCTGCAATGCATCAAAAGCAATGTCCTGATTGTCATAAAATATGGTATTAACGTGGTCTGGAAACCACTGGTTGAATACTTCAGCAAAAACTGTGTTTTGCGCTATGCCTACTTTCACATTCGAAATTTCATTCGGTTCGACATCGCGCAGATCCGACTTCGATAATAGAACGAAATAATCCCTCTGTAAAAGAATGTCCGACCAAATAAAGTATTCTTCCCGTTCCTTCATCCACCCTATATGCGGAGCAAAAGCCGCTTCCCCGCTTATAAGTAATTCATTCATAACCGGCCATGTTGTAGTTTCATCATGGACAACAGCAAAATTCAATCCCGTAAGTGCAGTTATTCTTTCCAATAGATCAATGAATATCCCATCCCATTGATCAGTTCGCTCATTATAGAAGCTTAGAGGGTAGAACGTGTTGTACGCAGCAAGCGGCACTGTTCCTATATTGGTTATGTATGTGCGTTCTTCATCTGTGAGCTGTGTTTGCAGTTTATATGTTAAGTATTCCTGAAACGCCAGGTTATGCAAATGGTTAAGATAGGAGTTACCTCCATTGCGCTGCGCTTTTGTTACTATGGAAATAATGGATTCAAATGCCGGATTTACCGTTGTCATAGAAACGGGATTGAAAATCAGCGGAAAGAAATCTTCGGCAATCACATCTCCGTATTCGATAAAAAACGCATCAGCAATGCTAGAAGCGATATAAGCGTCGGCTTCTCCGCTTTTTAATGCCTGATACGCTTCATCAAAATTTCTGATCCATACTGGTTCATAAGTACCGGGTTCGGTTACCAAAGCGACAGAGGATTCAGCTGGAGCATTTGCCGTAAAAGCGTATCTTATCGGACGTTCCGCATGAATTTGCTCAATATTGCGGCTTCCGGCAAGCCGGTAAATCATATAGTGCCGGTTGGCAATTATATCTGTAAATAAGTATCGCTCATCGAATTCAGGACGAGGCGTTATATTCCCGCTGAAATCAAGCTCAGCCGAGTCCAGCTGGTCACGCAACACATTCGTCGGAAGGATAACGACATTAAACGGGATGCCGAACAGTTCGGTCAGCCATTCACAAAATAAGGCAGCATATCCGCCTACTTCACCGTTGTTTTTTATAAAGGACTCGGTTGACGGTATCATCCCGTATGAGAAAGATTCATACTCACTTTGTAAAGTTTCTATGTCTGCTATTTCTTTGTCTGTTATACCGGGAATGTCCCGGAATGAGGTAAAGGGGTTTATTTCAAAAGACTGTACACTGGAAGCTGCGCTGTGTGATACACTGGAAGCTGCGCTGTGAGGTTCCTGTTGTGTCTTGGCTTTACAAGCAGAAAAACAAGTTATGAAAAACACAAAAAGAGATAACACTATTATACATTTATCTTTTGAGTTCATTACACCACCCCTTTTTTCAATTCAGAATTAGATAATAACAAATAAACACAAATGATAATAGGGTGCTGTATTCCAGCACCCCCGCTGCTTGCCTGCGGTCTTTCAAAAATTACATACCTTTAGGGATTAAAATATATCTCTAGACGGCTCTTCTTTAAATCATTTTTCGCTCTGTTGCGATTCGGATGGCATCAGCGAGGTTTTCAGCGCCAAGTTTCATGTAAATGCTGTTAATTATTGTTTTTACGGCGTTAATTGAAAGGTTGTGCCCTGCTGCAATCTCTACGCGACTCAACCCGTGAGAAAGGTCTGCAAGCACATCACTTTCTCTGGGGGTAATAGTTATATTATCTGTCATGCCGTTTGCCTGCTTAAACTCTGTAATAACATGTGATAGGCGCTTTGCATGAGATGATGCTTTTAGGTTAACTGCTTCAAGCCATAATTCAGGAATGCGCTCTTCATTGTATTTACATTGTTCTTTTAATATAAATGATGTCATTGTACGCATATCTTTTCCAAGTTCGATAAATGGCATTAAAATATTATTAGGCTGCGCTTCTTTGTAGGCTTCCTTAAAAACATCCAAAGCCTTTTTTCTGTTCTTCATTTTATAATGTATACAGGCTTCTATTGTCAGCATTTCGATACGGCCAAACAAATAAGATTCCCTTTTTCTCATATCTTCTATATACGAAAGCAAAGGAAGAAAATTTCTTGTTGCATAACAGTAACGTGCTTTTACCTGATTGGCAAAATTTTCAATAAAACCTGTATCAGCATAAACAGAAAAATTATCTTTAAGCCAGTCAGGAGTTTTTTCAGGCAGACCTAAAGTACAGTAATACCAGCAAAGTGAAATATCATAATCTACAAAGCGGTTATAATATTCAACTATATCGAAGTTTGCCCTCATATCCTTAAATGCTTGTTCGGTTTGCAAATAATCTCCCTGTAAAACCGCAATCCTGATTATGTAGAATAATGCTCTGTGTACAAGACCGAATTGCTTTTTTTCACGCGAAATATCAATCCCTCGGATAAAATGAGTTTTAGCTGAAGTTATATCATTCCTGTAGAATAATAGTTCTCCAAAAGCCATATCGTCTCTGCCGCTTTCAAAATTAATATAACAATGCGATAAATAAGCAGTTGAACGTTTTAAAGCTGCAAGAAATTCTTCCGGTGCGCCTTTCCGGCTGGAACCAATAGAGCAAATCCACGGTCCGCTTGGATTTCTGTTAATTAATACTCCGGGATCAATAGGTTCTAAAAAACACTTATCAAGTTTTTCATAATAAAGATCAAAATCGTAAACATCTTCTTTTATACTCATTGCAGTACGTGAAATACCCCAACAGTAATAAATACTGCTTAATGTATATCTTCTAAAATCATTTTCAAAAGGTAATTTAATATACCGATCCTCGTAAAACTTGGCGATTTTTACCGCATCATTCCAAAGACCCTGACACATAATAGTGCGCATGTGCGTTGAAGCTAAAAAAAGTACTTTGTCAAATACTTCAATTTCTGTACGTTCAAAAATTGCGGCTGCATAACATGAAATGTCGTAAGGTATTTGTGATTGAGATCCTATAAACATACGGACAATTGATTCATAATCCTTTATTTTTTCATAATATGACAAAGCATCAATTTTAAAACCATTTATGTTACACCATTCTGCAGCGATTTTATAAGTATTATATTTTTGCTCCTCTGTCAAAAGTACCTCTTTGGTAGCAAGAAATTCCAGAAAAAGCGGATGGATAAGATATGCATTGATATAACTGTCGCTTCGCACATAAGCGCTTTGTTTTTCCATCTCAGTTATTAAATATTTTTCATCGCCTGCCAAAAGAGTTATTAAGTCAACTGAAAGATGCCCGATAAGAGAAAGACGTATTAAAAAATTCTGCAAAGGTTCTGTTATCCCGTCCCAAATTTCTGTTTCCATAAGGCGGAATATATTACTCTTCATCGCAGTACGCAGATAACCTGTGTAACCCCGCGCTTTTTTATACGATCTTGCGATAAGGTTAATTGCAAATGCCCAACCTTCCGTATCTTGCATAATTTCGTAAAGATTTTCAGTTTGAAAGGAAATATTGAGCCCTCTGAAGTACATAGAAAGTTCATTTTCTGTGAAGCGAAGATCCTCTTCACTCATGTTAAATATATGCCCTCTTGAAACAAGACCTGCTGTATTTATACGCGGAGTTGATCTGGAAATTAAAAAAAGAGAACTTCCCGGAAGCATATTAAGAAACGCATGTTCTATAAAACGGATAACGGCAAGGTCTTCGATGAAATGAAAATCGTCCATAACAATAATACGCCTTTTTTTATCAACATGATGACGCATTAAATCGGTATATTGATTGAGTTTGTCTATAGTATCTGGAAAACCGATTTTATTAATAGCCTTTGCAAAAGATTCGTTAGTCTGAGAAATAGTATGTGTATAATTTTCCCAAAAACGGGCTCCGATATTATCGCGTTCGGAAAGTTGTATCCATGATGTAGCGGCATTATAATGCTGCGTAAAATCATTAACAGCACTTGTTTTTCCGTAACCCGCACCAGCACAAACAAGAACAAGGGGATGTTGAACAGCTTGAATAAATAAGTTGTTTAGACGTGAACGTTCAAAATGATAAAACGCGCAGGATTCGCGGCGTCCCCTTAGCGCAGTTTCCATACGGTTACCTCCTAAAGAAAAAAAGCAATTCATATACTTATAAAATTACAATTTTTAATTGTCAAGCAATATTATAATTATTTTAATATATTTTGTTCTGTTTTCGATATTTGATCATTGAATAATTAGTATATTAATATATTTTAAAATATTTTACATATAAGTTTTAAACAAATATATTACGGGAACCAAAAGGGTGATTTTTGCGACGCCTTGCAAAGCATATTTGGGTTATTTTTGATACTATTAGCGGTATTAGCGGAATGAGTCATTAAATTGAATCTTGATTGTTCTTCAAATTATATGAAATTGCCGAATACTCTACCTTTCTCTCAGTTCAACCGGCTTTATATAATGAGGAATATTTCTACAGTCTATAATACCTTTTTTGAATTATAGTATTTTCCAAATTCACTATCAACAGTTTTAATATGCTTAACAATCCAACTAATTATTGAATTGTTTAGATGAAGCGTAAACTCCATTGAATGTCCATTTTCATTAAATTCATTTTTCAACTTTTCAAACTCAGCAAAATAAATCTGGTGTTGTTCCCTGTGTAAATCGTATTTTGGATAACCTGTTTCTTTCTGCAACGCTTCTTCATCGTTAAAATGTTTAACAATATAAGTGCCTAACATATCTATTGTTTTTTCTGTCTCTTCTTTCGAAATTGATCTTTCACCCATTGATAAAATATCGTTTATCCTGTCAACCAATTCTCTATGCTGGGCATCAATTTTATCTACGCCAGTTTCCATATCTTTTGATAATGTAATCATAATTTTTCACTCCTATTAATTTTTTTTTACTGTTTCATAAGACCAGTTTATTATACCGCATTTATTCTCCCGCTAGTCACCGTAAATAATCCCCAAACCGACAGTGCTCATATAGACTCTGCCAAATACATTCATATCACCGTATATAAAGTTACCGTTACCCGTTCCGCCGAACTGGTGCTGGTCATCATTTATACGAACCCAGGTTTGACCGTCATTTACGCTTCGATAAATACCGCGCGGACTTGCGCCGACATTGCCCCAAATATAAATAGCGTGGGGTGAAGTATCAATTTCACCTTTACCGAGACCGACTGCTGCTGTGTATGTAACGCCGGGTAATCGACTCCAACTTGTACCGCCGTTGGTCGTAACATAAAGCCCGCCGCTTGAAGGGTAGTAAAGTTTCCCTGCAACTCCAGGTGCATGGGTGATTCTTATTGCATTATTAATGGTAGTTGCGGGACTGGTAAGCGTGCCAACTTGCGTAAAGCTTGCGCCTCCGTCTGTACTTCTGTAAAATCTGCCGTTGCCTGCCGCGTAAACAGTAAGCGGGTTAACAGAATCTACTTGAAAATACACTTGCCGATTGATTCCGGTTATGGCTGTCCATGAAAAACCGTTGTTATCCGAATAATAAGAATTATTACCATGCGACCACAAGAATCTGTTTATGCTGTTTACCGTTGTGACTGCGCAATAACCTTCGGCATTCTCCGTTGACGGCATTTTTGGCAGTAATGTCCATGTTGTGCCTGCGTTTAATGAATAATACGCCATTGGTTCGGTTGCCCGATACTCTCCGACTCTCATCAGTACATTTCTGTTATGCGGATTATAAGCAATTCCTGTACCGTTTTTGGGGAACATAGGATTATGAACAGAGGCATACGTTGTTAAATTAGTGTGCCTAAAACCGGTAAAGTCGCCGATTACCGAATAATTATCACCGCCGGGGATGCTTATAAAGTCAAGTGCCACCGTTTCTTCAACACCTGCGGGTCTAAAGTATACTGAAGGATTAGCAGCCCATATATTGTCACTTGCAAATACGCCATTGCCTGATACTACATGTATTCGGTTTGGGTTTGTCGGGTCAACCACACAACTTGAAGACCAGTGCATCGCTCCCTGAATCCATGAAATACCACCTTTTTGCATATTGTTCATATTTACTTGCAGCCATGTCGCGCCGCCGTCTAACGATCTCCAGATATGGTCACCCCATACATCAGCGGATGTGCCTTGCCATCTTTGCTGCCTCCAATGGCCGGCTGTAGAAGCTACCATTCTATTCGGGTCGGTGGGATGCCATGAAATTTCCCATACAGGCTGAGATTCACCTGAACCTCCTGTTCTGATAAAGATTTCTTGAAGCACACCCGTAGTCGTGTTATAGACAAATTGTCGCGCGTTTCCGCCGCCCATATCATCGTTGTTTGTGTAGGTAATCATCAAATTTCCTTGAGGATTTATTTTCATTCGGTTTACAAACAAGTTTTTCGGTAAAGACGCATGAAGCTCAGTCCAGGTAGCTCCTTTGTCCGTTGATCTGAAAACATTTGTTGTATTATTGTTTCTGGAAACGGACGCATACGCAACTCCGTTTCTATCTACAGCTATTGCGTTGACACCGAGTCTGCCGGCAGAAGTTTTATCTATTGAAGTCACGGCTGACCATGTAGTTCCGCCGTTGGTACTTTTAATCATTACGTTAGATCCGTTGTTTCTGCCACCTGCATAAATGATACTTGGATTTGTAGGGTCAACGGCGATTCTTTCACCGTTTCCTCTGCCCGGTCCGTTTCCGTGAACACGAATAAGATTTGAAACATTGGAAACAGTAGGGAATGTTCTGCCGCCGTCGGTGCTTTTCATGACCACAGTGCGTCCGCTGCTGAAATAATCGGTTCCGCACACCAGATAAACAATGTTGTCATTCGTCGGGTCAATTGCGATTCCTTCAACGCCGTAATAGCCTTTATCTTCTTCGTTTACCCAAAACAGCATTTGAACCCATCTTGCGTTTTCATAGCGGTACGCGCCGCCAACATCTGTCCGCAGGTACATCGTGTTTTGCCCGGCAACAATTCCCGTAACATAACCGCCCCCGCCGACAGGCAGAGAACCCCATGGCATTGACGGACTTTTCAAAACCACTTCGTCATATTCTGCCAGAGCACAACTTAACAGCTGTGTAAGTAAAGCAAATATCAAAACGAATAATTTTACACTATGTAAAATTTTATATATTTTTTTTATAATTAAAACTCCTTTAACAGTCTTTTTTGCCATAATATTAATTCTCCTTTACAAATTAATTATAGTAAATCAATTACTTTATAATCTATTGCTTCCTGTATTTTTCCAACCCACATCATACAATTTTTACTCCTGTTTGTAAATACAAAACTTTGAAAATAAAACATGTCATTTTCTGCGAGAATTATTCCTGTTTTTATTTAATAATAAGGTAACGTTACCCGTATTTAAAATATTCTTTTGCGCCTTTAAATTTAACAAAAATATCAAAAAGAACAGGATCAAGCCGGCGGCGTTTAACGATAAATTCATTCCACATTATATCAATGGCTTCATCATGGTTTAATCTTTTGCTGCTTACCCTGCTTGTGTCGGTAAGGCTGTCATAAGTATCAATAATTTCCAATACTTTAGCGGGAAAATAAGCCAGAACATCGCATTTAACAAGATTTTCAAGATTAAATCCAATACAGTAATCCTGAAGTTTAGTTGGATTATTTTTCTTGAAGTTATTTAAATAAGATGTATAAATACCATAACTGCCATTGTTTCCGTAATAATCATGATGATAACCAACAATAAAAGCTACTTCTTTGCCATAATTTGTTTTATTTACAATAGAAGACATTCCGGTTCTAACATGATCGATTGCAGCTTTATGATCATAATTAGCTTCACCTTCATTATATTCTATACCGGCTTTTTTTCCAACATCATGCAGTAATAATCCTGCTGTCCAATTATTAATTAAATGCGGCGGGACTGCGCGTAAGCCGCCGAAAAATACTCTTTCAAGTGTTAGCTGACTAGGATCAAAATGGGGCAAAAGTGTTGAGTATAACGATAGATATTTGTTCTTAAACTCTATCCTAAGTTTTGAAATGGCATAAGATGAAGATAAAAGCCTGTTGTAAAATTCAAAAAATGCAATACCCTGAGTATATGATCTAATCATGTGTTTTAAAATAGGATTTTCACTTTTTTCTACCTGAGTATTTATAAATTCATCCTGATAAACACCTTCCATTGGAATAGTCAGAGAAGCTTTTACCATAGCCATTGTAGAATTAACCATATCTTGTGTAAATATTTTTGCTTCACTGTCCGAATACTGCGTTGCATTCAACATAATTTCCTGATTAATAACAGCGGTATCTTTTACAGCGTCTACCAATATGTTGGATATTTGTTTTGGATCGCTTGTTTTGTTTTCTACAAGTTTATTAATTTTAGTAATATGATTATCAATATTTTGTATTTCGTTTGAATTACTTGATGATGAATTGGTGTTGTTTGTTTGCTGTACTACAACCACTTCAGTTGATTTTTCCGGTATATTCGAATAAATATTTATATTTAAAACTACAGGTTCAGCATTTAATAATTCTTCTATTTTCTTTTTATCTTTTTCTGAAATGAAATAATCCCAGTTATGTTTTTGCAGCCAAAAACTGGTTCCGCTTCCATAAAGTGAACTAAACGTCATAAGGCGTTTTTTTTGCTGTTCACGGTTTACGCATATAATTGGAATATCTTCCTGCAAGATTATTTTAATTATTTCATTTTCTTTATTTTTGTTCTGCTCCAGTAAAAAGAATTTTTTTACAGAAAATACAGCATCATTATTTGACATGAATATAGCTCTTCCAAAATGTACAAAATAATGTGTACCAAATGTGTACCAGAAACCGAAGGAAAATATATAACTTTTCTTAGTATAATGAATTATTTTTAAAGATATATGAAATAGATTTTTTAGGACAAATATCAATACATTCTCCGCACAAAATACATTCGCAGTTTTCCATGTTTGCGGTTTCAACCATTATTTTTACATCTAAGCTCATAGGACATTTTTTTGAACATTGTTTACAGCTTATACAACTTTCTTTATTTAATTTTAGACGAAGCCTCGGCAATTTAAGCAAATCTGACACTTTCGTTCCAATAATCATAAAAGGAGCCATCCAACATACACAATGGCAAAACGCACGTCTGCCTACAAGAAGGTGTAATGCGGAAATAAGAAAAATAACGCCAAAGTAAATAATATATCTATACGGTGCAAATAAAAAAATCCAGTTGTCAATAGTGCCAGCGAAAAAATCTACTTCATTTATACCGCCAGCCTGTACAAAAAAACAATGATAGTAAATATCCATAATAACCAGATAATAAACTTGATAATATTTATTTTAACACTTTTTACTTTTTTATCACTAACACACATCAAACATTCTTGCAATCCGCCTGCTGAGCAAATATACCCGCAAAATGCCCTTCCAAGAAAGAGCGAAGTTAAAAATTGCAATAAGAATAATATAACAGCACCGGTAAGAACACCAAAAACCATTGCATTTTTTTCTTCGATAGGAATAAATACTTCCAATTGACAGTATGTTCCATCATATTTCCTTATATCTACCTTTTATAGAATTTTCAATTTCCGTTAATATACTTTCGAGAAATTCATAGGGCTTAATCATATATTATTATCCAGTAATTACCTATTATATGTCAATATATCATTTTAAAATTCTCAATATTTTTCTTATCCTATATGTACAATCATTTATTCTATTTTCATCTGTTTTCCATGAGTCCGATAAAGGAAAATTTATCCCATCTTTTGAAACTTTTCCCATATCCCATTTTTTTGTATCTATTTTATTATTGTTAAGCCATTTAATTACAAATTGTAATTGTTTTTTACATTCTGGATTATTATATTTTGCCAATAATTCAATAGCCCTTAAGTAAGAATTTATATTTTTATGAATAAAACATTCTGGTGTGCTTTTTATTATTTTATCATATATATAATATATTCCATTATTATTTTCTAATATATATTTAAAATAATACTTTTCAATATTTTTATCTAATAAATTTGTTATTAGTGATACAATATAAAACATTGAAATATTTTCGTGGATACTTTTAATTCCAAATGTTTTTATATATGATTTTTTATACATAATAGGATTATATTTTTTATTCATAAATGCAGAATTAATAATTTCTACCCATTTTTTGGCAATATCATTTGCAACATTATCATTTTCATTAAATATTTTTATCCAAGTTGCTAACATAAGTTCTTTTCCGATTTCCCAATTAGGAAACTTTTCTTTTCGATCGGGAAATACTATTTTTCCAATTAAACAATTATGCATATATTTTAATGCTTTTCTTATAGGTTTATCATCAGATGTAAATCCTAATATTTCCAATCTTCTAAGCGCTTGTTCTGTTGTAATTGGTAATATGGAATCACTATATTGTGTATGAAAATAACCCCATGATCCATTTTCAAGTTGTATATCAATTATTTTTTTTGCCCATTTTCCATTTTTATAATCCATTCTTTACTTTATAATATTATATAAATTTTGTCAATATTCATATAGCAATTTCGCCTAACATCTTTTAAGTGATGGTTTATATCATATAATTTATAATCAATGACTATCATTTCAATACAAATTACTTGAGTTCCAAATCTAAAACCTATTTCTGCAATATACCATAAATGCTCATTTTTTTAAATTAATTATGAACTTGTAACTTTTCTAATACTGTAGTGATGTTTTGTTTCCCATGCAGAATGCGGTAAACTTTAACTATTTTATTTTTTTCATCTACCTTATAAAAGATAAGGTAATCATTAGTAACAATTCTTCGGTAATCTTTATTATATTCATATACTGGATACATGTATGGATTTTGGCTTACATTTTCAAAATCTTCATCAAGATCATCTAGAAACTTGCCTGGTGTACTGGGATAAAATTGAGATAAATACTCGCAAATTTCATCAATATCATTTTCTGCAATACTAAGAAGTTTTACATCATAAGCCACAATATTTATCCCGTAATTTTTTTATTACTTTTTTTGAGTCTATCCATTTTGCCCCAGGTTTTCCTGCTTCCAACTCAGCTTCTTTAAGTTTTTCGTTAACATATTTAATATGCAGATATTCTTCAATCTCTGCATAATCATCTATATTAATGAGAACTGCTGCTCCTCGTCCATTTTTCGTAATTATTACTGGATTATGATTTTCTAAAAACGTTTCTATTTCCGCATATTTATTCCGAAGATCCCTTACCGGTCGAACTTGTGTATTCAGCATATTAACCTCCAATTAATATATTGTATCACGATATAGATACAATAGCAAGAGGGTTTATTTACTCCGGAAATTATTATGTTATATTTTTAAATATTTTATCCATCTTTCTTCTATTTAATACACTATCTCAAACGTAAACACAACAGGGTTTTTGACATTTTCTTTAAGCGATGATACATCAACTGATTTAATTTTCAGTTTTATTCCCAATGCTTTTTGCAATTCATACAAACGCCCGCCTGCACATCTTTCAAAATACCCTTCCACATTCGTCGGCGGTGTGGTGTACTTTCCTTCCATTGCACGTTTATAATATCCATGACTGCATTTAAAAGTAAGCGTTAGCGTATTATCATTATTTAATATAGGTTTCCATCTGCCGAATG
>WQYB01000075.1 GCA_009781475.1 Treponema sp. | reverse complement strand
GTACGTAATCTTGTCACTTTTTCCTTTACTCATAAAGGAATCTTATCATGTCTTCCGATCTTTGTAAATTTTCACCTTAAAAAAGGCTGCCCAAGAATTACTTCTCGGACAGCCCCTTTTATTTAACTACTTAAAACGGTATTAAAGCCAGAGGCGTATTCCAAAATCTCCGCCCCATCCGCCGTACGGAAAGTGAACACTTGGTAAAACCTGAAGGCCGAGATTAGGTACTAATTGTAAAAATAATTCCAATAGAGGAATTGGCTGCCAACTAAGACCGATAGGAAGACGTACAGCCGCTCCAAATATCAAAGGATCGCTTATTCCAAGATTTACACCCACACCAACACCTAAATACCAATGAAGACCAATATCACGTACCAGAACATTATCAATTAAATAATAATCGCCGGCGACATTTAAACCAAAATAACCATCATAAATATCAAGCCTAATTGCCCAGAAAACAGGTAAACTGGGAACTTTTAATGATAAAGCGACATTTGGTGTATAGCCACCATACCCGCTCCAAGTGCCGAAAGTACCGGTTTGAACGCCGATTCCCAATCCGTTAGGGTGGTCAGCAAAAGCAGTACCGGTTGTGATGATTGCTGCTAAAATTAAAACGAATAATAGTTTTTTCATTTTTTCTCCTTTTAAAAGTTTTATTCTATTACTAGAATTGCTCACTATACTACAGTATATATGACAAATTCTTTTCGTCAAGAGCTAGTTGGACTTTCTTAATTACTAAACAAATCTTTAACCACGAACCACACAAACCATCACAAAAGAAGAAAAGATAGCGAAGTAAGGGTTCGTGTTCGTGCTGTAGGCACGATTTCGTGTGGTTAGTGGTAAAATATTCTTTTTTATTTTATATATCATAGATGTCAACGCCTTCTTTCTTTTTTAAAAAAGCGCAAACCCAATATGTAAAAGGCGTCGCAAGGATTTCTATGCTGCATTTTAAAATATAATTTGTTATTACAAGCGACCAGAAAATTTCCCAGCCGAAAACTCCTGTAAGTGTTGCAATAAGTACAAAAACAATTGTATCCAATCCCTCGCCTATCAATGATGATCCGATAGTACGCACCCAAAGTAACTGTCCTTTCATTTTTACTTTAAGTTTTGATAAAATTTTTGCGTTTGAAAATTCTCCGACAAGATACGCTGATAAACTGGCAAGAACAATGCCGCCGTAACTCATTCCGCCAAGTATGCCGTTATATGCCTTGCTTCCAACTTCGGCTTCCCAAAATGCTTCACCCGGCATTATTCCGATCAAAAAGAAAACCGCAGTGGTTAGAGCCATTGCCGCAAAACCTGTCCAGATAACTCGTCTTGCTGTTTTAAATCCGTAGACTTCGGTTAAAACATCGCCAAGTACATAAACCAACGGAAATAAAAGAGTACCGCCGTCAAAGGCAAGCGGAATGGAAAAGATTGAAATTCCTACATCAACAATTTTCGCCGAAGAAGCAATATTACTGACAATAAGAATACCGACAAAAAAAGAAGCGACAACATCAAGATACTTAAACGATGCCGGCTGTGATGAAAGTTGTGAAGACATAAAAAACTCCCTGTTTTGTTAAAGCGGGTTAACTAGGATACCGCTATTTTAATTACTGACTTGGTCTGAGTGCGGAAAACGACCCCCTGAGCGAGTTATTCCCGAGCGTAAGGGGGCGGGTTTCGGCACTCAGACCTTTTTTGTATTTACATTGCTAAGCCCATTTAATAAACTCGCTGCGATACGGATGAATCAGAGCTTCATGTTTCGGCATTATGCGCACTGTGTGTCCTTGCATACCTGTGTCGTTACATTCAATTTGTACCTGATACAGGTTCAGGCTGCCTTCGCTTTTAATCCATGTCATTTCCAGTTTTCTTGCATCATCAACATCAATGTCACCAGTTTGGCTCGATATAGTGCCGTGATACAGTTCAACCAAAAGGTCATGAGGTGAAATGCTTCCAAGGTCAAGGTAAGCTGTGACTGTCAGCATGTCGCCGCGCTGCATTAAAGGTTTTGCATCAGATTCAATTTTTGCGATTTTTAAGCTGTTCCACGCTTGACTCAGTTTACTAAAATATTTTGCAAGGGATTTTGCCTTAACATAATTATCTTTGCTGAAGTGCCGGTAGTTTTCCAGCGCAGGAAAGTAAAACTGATTTGAATAGTCCATCAACATGCGGTGGCTGGACATTGACTGACCGATTGTTTTCATGCAGTCTTTCATCATTTTAATCCATTCACGCGGAAGACCGTCACGTCCCCTATCGTAGAACATCGGGATAATTTCACGTTCTAAAAGATCGTATAACGCCTTGCTTTCAACATCGTCTTGCAGCTTTTCATCTTGATAATGTTCGCCGTGACCGATTGCCCAACCCACTTCAGGATCGTAGGCTTCATCCCACCAGCCGTCAAGGATAGAACAGTTTAGTACACCGTTCATCGCTGCTTTCATGCCGCTTGTGCCTGATGCTTCCATAGGCCGGCGCGGAGTATTAAGCCACACATCTCCGCCCGATGTTAAATATTTTGCTACGCTTATATCGTAGTTTTCTACGAATACGATTCTGCTTGATACATCGTATTTATCTGCAAAGTGAATTACTTCACGGATTAGTTCTTTACCAGGTATGTCATGAGGATGCGCTTTTCCTGCAAAAATTAACTGGACAGGTCTGTCGTTATCTCTTACAAGACGTAATAGGCGTTCGGGATCACGAAGAAGCAGATTGCCTCGTTTGTAAGTTGCAAAACGGCGGGCAAAGCAAAGGGTTAATGCATAAGGAGAAAGAACATCATTAGCTTGCTGAATTCGACGTTCCATAGCGCCTGTTCGTTTATATTGTTCGCGGACTCTGTCTCGTACAAATGCGACAAGTCTTTCACGGCGGCGTTCGTGTGTGCGCCACAGCTCTTCATCGGAGATACGATCCATACGCTCCCAGATTGGAAGTTCAGTCGGTTTATCTTCAAAGTGAGGTCCGAAATACCGATCCAATAAATCGAGCATGCCGGAAGAAACCCATGTGCGGGTATGAACACCGTTTGTTACATGCCCGATTGGAATTTCGTTTAACGGAAGACCAGGCCAAAGCCCCTTCCACATATCACGGGAAACTACTCCGTGAAGTTTTGCTACGCCGTTTGCGTAAGCTGCCATTTTAAGAGCGAGAACTGTCATACAAAAAGTTTCACGTTCGTCATGTGTATCGATTTTGCCAAGACCCAAAAACTCTTTCCAGGAGATGCCAAGTACCTGAGGCCATGAGCGGAAATATTTATCCATCATTGGAATATCAAAGCGTTCGTTTCCTGCGGGAACAGGTGTATGTGTTGTAAAGATATTTGTAGGCCAGATAACTTCGCGGGCTTCTTCAAAGGTAAAACCTTTTTCGCTCATGATTTCCCGAATGCGCTCAAGCACTAAAAATGCCGAATGCCCTTCGTTCATGTGAGTCGCGGCAGGATTTATTCCCAGCGCTCTTAAAGCTCTGATACCGCCGATACCCAAAAGAATCTCCTGCTGCATACGGGTTTCTTTATCGCCGCCGTATAAAGCAGAAGTAATATTTCGGATATCCTGAGTATTTTCTTCGATGTTTGTATCTAATAAGTATAGAGAGGAACGTCCGACTTTTACTTCCCAAATTTGGGCGACAGCATGTTTTCCAGCTACATCGACAGTAATTTTTAACGGTTGTCCGTCTTTGCTGTTTTTTATTTCTACCGGCATGTTATACCAGTCATTTTCCGGATAACTTTCCTGCTGGAAACCATCCGCATTCAGCATCTGTTTAAAATACCCCTGTCTGTATAAAAGCCCAATTCCGACAAGAGGAAGCCCCATGTCAGAAGAGGTTTTCATATGATCCCCTGAAAGAATTCCAAGACCGCCTGAGTATATAGGAAGAGAAGCGTCCATTCCGTATTCCATTGAAAAATACGCAACTACATCATCATGGCTGCCTTTGTACCAGGTTTCACCTTTTTTATATTGTTCGAAGCGCCCATAGACTTCCTTGAGCGCCGCAAGGTAAGAGTCGTCCTCTGCGGCTTGCGCAAGCCTTTCCTGGCTTACCATACTTAAAGTCCTTACGGGGCTTTGATGTGATTCAAGCCATGAATCATAATCCAGCCTGATAAAAAGCTGAACCGCGTCATAATTCCATGATAACCAGAGATTGTGAGCAATCTCTTCCAAAGGTTTCAAAACTGATGGAAGTTTTGGTTTAACCGTATATGTGGATATGTTCATATATCAAGTTTAGGAGGGAAGTGCTTTTGTGTCAACGGCTGTTGGAGAATTAAAAATTGTGGGTTTTTGTTTGAATTTGCGGGTGATTATATTCAATAATCAAAAATAGACAGTAGCGCATACCCCCTTTGCGGCTAAATGGCAGAATTGGAAATAATACTCTTTTGCTCCTCCATCGCTCACGTTGTGGTTTAATTCTTATTACAATAATTTTTTTTCTTACAAAGTAAGAGCGATGGATTACCTTACACAACTATCTTGCTCACTGCCATCAAGAGGGGAACCTTCGTATGACCACTCAAAACTTGGCTTTGCCAAGCATTGGTCATACTCGGTTGAGGTTAGACGCCTTAAGTGGTTCTGCGTTCCTGTCTAAAATAATAAATATATTATTTAATTAATCCGCGAAAATCCGTTAAATCCGTGCTAATCCGCGTTTCATGTGTACCAATTTGAGATACCCCTACCGTATTTCTCTTTTACCCACCCAGGCATTTACAGCCAGTAGGACATTTTCCTTGTCCGCCGAACTGAGCTTCCGGTAAGCGCTAATCAATTTTTGTTCTGTTTCGTTTAAGATTTCTTTTTCAATTCCTGTTACTAAATATTCAGCTGATATTCCCAGTAATTTTGCAATTTCTGTGCCTTCTTTAATATCTGGATAAGTTTTTTTGGTCATCCACTTTCTGAATGTGCTTAAAGGTACGCCAATTTTGCCAGCTATCCATTCTTGGGTTGTATTTTTCTCTTTTAATTCACTTTTTAACCTTATCCAGAAATCCATATCTTATATTAACTATAAAAAAGACCAAAAATGGCTTTATTTACTATTGACAAAAGACCAAATTTGGATTGTATTATAATATGAATAGGAATATTTGGAATTATTTATTAATTTAATGAGCAATTTTGGATATTCAAGGTATTCGTATGAATACCAAAAAAAGATGGCGGAAATACCGCAAGGAGTTTTTTATGAAAAAACGCATTTTTGGAAAAATGGTATTGGTTTTAATACTCACAGCATTGGTTTTAGGATGTGCGAGTTCTCCAAGCAGTTTCTCAAAAGGAAGCGGAGGTGAAACCACAGTTTTACTTCGTCAAGGTTTAAATTTTGATCAGGCATTTCGAGAAGTAATTTTTGTATTAACAAGACATGGTTTTGAACCAGAAATGGTACAATCAGAGAGTGGTTATATACGTACTCGCTGGAGTACCACTTGGATTAGAAATAGAGGTTCGGATGACGATAGATATAGAGTACGTATTATAATTACATTTAATCCTAATCGCACTCAATTAATTATTGCTGCGCCGGCAGAATATCGAAGCGGAGGCTCAGGCACTAATTGGGTAGTTGGCTATGACACAAGAGCCATTGAAACATTACGTAACGATCTTACTCAGATGATTGGTAATTAGTATTTAAAATGTCAGTCATCAAAACAGGTGACTGACACTTTGAGGTATTCGTTAAATTTTAATTTATCTCGTATGGGATAATATATATTTATTTTAACAAAAAAACTGTTAAAAAGGTGTGTTTGTATGAAAAAAATGATTAAAGTTTTTGGAATCGTATTGATTCTCATGGTTATGGTTGTTGGAGTAGTGTTTGCTAGTCAATTTTTTAGAGATGGGTATTGGACAAGCAATGATAATGATTATCATATAAATATACGTCATCTTGGTCAAGATTATTATTTAATCGAATACTACCATATTGAATGGGGTAGAATTATTAGTTGTAGAGATGGTAGATTAAGTTCTAACGGATATCAAATAAATTTCACTGATAATGCTGGTAATCCTCATCAACTAAGGCAACGAAATGACAATAGATTTAACTGTACTGTAACTGGTGGTGTTTTTAGATGGAATAGAGATAGATAGTTGTATATGTAAAAATAGTTTTTTTTCGCAACAATCTATAGAATAAGTGTCAGTAACCTGCCAAAGGTGACTGACACTTTGAAGTCGCAATTTGCGAACTCAAAGTATAGATAAATTTTAAAATCAAAGTTTCTGATACACAGTCTTTGCAAGCATTTTTAATTTGCTTAGTAGGGAGGCGACTGCGGGACGATAAAACTGTCTTTGGAGTTCGCCGCTGGAGGAGACTTGTAAACATACAACGAAAATCAGAGATATTAAAAGTCCTGCATCTAAAATGCAAATTACTTTCTTGGACAAATAATATATCTTCATTTTGGATGCAGGATGGCTCCGTACGCCAATTAATGCACGGCGCAGCCGTGTGTATGAAATATTTAGCACGGCGTGGCGCACAATAAATGCAATGAGATTAATAATGCACGAGGGCTTTTGCCCGAGTAGCGCGCCCGGGTTCCTCCAATAGTTTTAGCGGAATGCAGGCGGCTTCCCACTATAATAATGAAATTTTTACTATACTGACTTTCGTTTTAAATCCGCGTCAATCTGCGGACAATTAATATATGTACAAGTTGAGTTAACCTCTCCCCCTACCGCAGCGGCAATGTCCCCGTTAATTCAAGATTTACATTTTGTCCGCTGAAAATCGGAACGCCAAAATCACACGATAAAGTCAGTAAACTTGCAGCCTGACTTGCGGTTAAAAGGGATGTAAACGTTCTGAAAAGATCGGCGTAATTTACCAGCATCCGAAATGATATAGGCGTAGTGGAAGAAGGAGCTAAAGGCTGCTGGTTTTCGATAGTACCCCTTATAAAAGAATTCCTGTTTACCATGTAATTGTAAGTAATTTTTGGCGAAGGCAGTGCAAACGCATTTGGATTTACAAAGTTTAATGTAACAACAACTTCCGCTCCTGTAATACTGACATTATCAACCCTCATTGAAGGAGATGATACCTGCGGAACCTGAGGAATTGGAAAATTGCCTGAATGTTCCAGTTTCCAAACTTTATTTCCCAAAATGGGAAGCGGTATTTTTATATCCAGTGCGGCTCTGTATCCGGCTTGACGGCTTCCCCACAATGATCTGAATGAATTTAGGACTTCAAGATAATCAAGGCTAATCGGTATATCTACAATAGTAGATCTTTTGGCTCCTATTTGCTGGTTATTTTTTACAGTCCCTTTTATAAATGAATTGGTATTAACAAAAAATTCCCAATCAGTTTCAGGAAAAGGAATCGAAAACGCATTTGGATTTTGCACCTGAACTTTACATATAAACTGTACACCGTTAAAACTAATGCCTGTTATACCCATTGAATGGAGCGAAACGACCGGTTCCTGAAAAACCGACGAAACAGTTTGACAAGTTGTTAATGGCAATAAAGCGCATAATACAACCAATATAAATATAAATTTTTTCATGGTTATATTATACAATATTTATATTATTAAGCAACGTAAGCCTGTAATTTATCTGCTCTTACCGGGTTTTTAAGCCTTGAAAGAGCTTTTTCTTCTATCTGTCTTATGCGTTCCTTGCTTAAATTGTAGCGTGCGCCAATTTCCTTTAATGACATTGGTCTTTGTCCAAGCCCGAAATGGCAGCGGATGATGTCGGCTTCTTCTTTTTCAAGAGAATTAAGAGCGTCTTCAATATCATATTTCATAATTCTGTGTTCAGCGTCTATGTCCGGGGCGGTGTATCTGGTATCTTCGACCAGTTCTTTTAAAGGTGAAAGCTGATTTTTAGAAACAGGGATATCCAGCGAAATCATTTCTCTGGATATATCAAGAATTTCTGTTACATCATTTTTTTCCATATTTAACAGTTCCGCTATTTCCCTTATCTCTTCATCTATTGTTTGCTGTTTTTCAATCAATTTTCCCGCTTTTTCAATCCTTACAAGGTCTGCCGCGCGGTTTACAGGAAGTCTTATCATTCTTGATTTTTCGCAAAGAGCGCTCATGATTGCCTGACGTATCCACCAGACTGCATAAGAAATAAAATGATAGCCTTTTTCATAATCAAAACGATCAGCTGCGTTTATAAGACCTATATTACCTTCGCTGATTAAATCATCCAATGGAAGACCTAACCCCTGATACTTTTTTGCTATCGAAACAACAAAACGCAAATTAGAACTGACAAGTTTGTCCCTTGCAACCCTGCATCCGGATGTAGCTGCTCTTGCGGCTTTTTCTTCATCTTCCCTGTTTAACATTGGAATTTGATTTATCTCTCTTAGATAAATTGCCAGATTGTCTTCGTTTGAATATTTTTTTCCCTTCGTAGTCATATTGTCCCCCTTTTTCTTTACCAAGTGCCAGACTATGGTCTGACACTTGATAGAATAGCAATAACCGTGCCAAGTTAGTTTTTACGTTTTTCTACTAATTTTGATTAAATAATTGATATTTTTAGGTTTTTATTCAAAATGCCCGGGAGATATGACACAACATCAAAAGATTATCAATATATTGTGTCATTTTGACCAAATTTCATTAAAATTCTTAAGAATAGGTTTGTATACCAACTTGTTTAAATACATAAAATTATGTAAAATCACCAGTGTCTGTCTAGACAGACACTATTTATGCCGAAACTTATATATGGGTTTGTTTGGATTAATTGAAAAGGCAGGTTATAGAGTATGAATACCGCTCCCGAACTGGTCGTGGACGAGGAAAAGATAAAAAAAGCCATACAGTCAGGGCTTCCTCTGACAATTACAACATATACGCTTCCGAAAGAAATCGAAATTTATATAGAACAAGTTGTTGAAGCATTCCTGCGGCACATGGATCAATTAAAACTAAAAGATTATATAGTTTATTGCGTTCAGGAACTTGTTGTTAACGCCAAAAAAGCGAATACAAAACGTGTATTTTTTGCAGAGCGCGGCTTGGATATTAATAATGATAAAGATTACAAGGTTGGAATGGAGAATTTCAAAGAAGAAACCATCAGTAATATTGGTCATTATCTTCAGCTGCAAAAGGAAAAAGGTCTTTACATAAAGGTAATTTTACAGGTTAAAAGAAATACAATTCAAATTGAAATTCGCAACAATGTGACAGCGACTAAAACTGAGCAGCTGCGTATTCATGATAAAATGGCAAGGTCAAGACAATTTGACAGTTTGGAAGATGCTTTGTCTCAGGTACTTGATGACAGCGAAGGCGCAGGTCTTGGTCTTGTAATTCTTGTATTGATGCTGAAAAAAATGGGACTTGATGATGAAGCGTTTACAATGAAAACTTCGGATAAATATACCACCGCAAGTATTTCAATACCGCTTGATGAAACAATGCTTAAAAATATGTCCGTTCTTTCAGAACAAATTGTACAAAGTATTAATAATCTTCCCCAATTCCCGGAAAATGTTTTATTGGTTCAAAAACTTATAAACGATCCAAGTTCCGATATGCCGACTATCGCAAGACAGATTTCGATGGACCCGGCTCTTACTGCTGACTTACTAAAGATCGTAAACTCCGCTCAATACATGCTTTCTAAAAAAGTTGACAGTATATCTGAAGCGGTTAAAATGATAGGTATAAAAGGCATTAAAAACCTTCTTTATTCTTATGGTACGCAAAAAGTCCTAGGTGACGACACTGTCGATAAAAAGAAACTTTGGGAACATTCTTATAAAACAGCTTTTTATGCTTTTAATCTTGTCAAAAATTTCAAGAACGATAACAACCTGCTCGACGATGTTTACATCGGCGGAATGCTTCATGACATGGGTAAAATTATCTTCTCCAATGTACATCCTGACCTTTTGAATAAAATAAAAGATTTTTGTTCTGATAAAAATGTTCCGTCTTCTACATTTGAAGATCTTTCTGCCGGTTTAAATCATGCCGAGCTTGGAGCATTGATTGCCGAAAAATGGAACTTCCCTGAAAAACTTGTCGCGGCAATACGTTATCATCATGAACCTGAATCAGCCCCTGATGACTGCAAGGATATAATCGATACAGTATATCTTGCCAATATGTTCTGCGAATACGAAAATAAAAATATCAGCTTCGATCAGTTTGAATCAGCTCCGCTTGAAAATTTCGGTCTAAAAAGTAAAAAGCAAATTGATTCCTTACTTGAACGGCTTTCTTCAGGATTTAACAGGGAAGGGCAATTATAGTGCCAAATCGGGTTTTATAATCCCTATTCCCCAGTATCAAGTTTTTATGCTATATTGAATAACTTATGTTTCTCAAGCGTTTGTCGATTCTCGGTTTCAAGTCATTTGCAGACCGTACAGAAATAGAATTTAACGATGGTATCACCGCCCTTTTGGGTCCCAACGGCTGCGGAAAATCCAATGTTGTGGACGCTGTTAAGTGGGTTTTGGGCGAACATGCCATTAAATCTCTTCGCGCCGAAAAGATGGAAGATGTCATCTTTAGCGGTACTGAAGCCCGAAAACCTTTAAATGTAGCGGAAGTTGCTCTAAGTATTGCCAACGAAACCGGTCTTTTACCGATGGATATGCCTGAAATTGAAATTAAAAGACGCCTTTACCGCTCCGGCGAAAGTGAATATTACATTAATGGAGCGCAAGTACGCCTTAAAGACATTCGCGAGCTTTTCTGGGATACAGGTGTTGGTAAAACCGCCTATTCTGTCATGGAACAGGGGAAAATCGACCAAATACTTTCGTCTAAACCCGAAGAAAGGCGCTACCTTTTTGAAGAAGCTGCCGGCATTACCCGGTTCAGGGAACGAGGCGCGGAAGCCGAGCGAAACCTTGCCAAAACCGAAGAAAATGTCCGTCAGGTTGAATTGATTTTAAACGAAGTAAAACGGGCGCACGACAGCTTAAAAACTCAATCAGAAAAAACATTAAAATACCGCACGCTCCGCGATGAGATTTTTAACTATGAACTTGATATTCAGCTTTTAAGATTAAAGCATTTTAAATATGAAAGAGATGAAAAAAATGAAACTTTAAGACGCAGAACTGCCGACCGTGACAGGATTCGCGCCGAGATGGAAGCAGAAAACAAAGCGCTAGAAGCTAACATGGACGAAGTAAACTCCATGGAAGCTCGCCTTGTAGAATTGCAAAAAAACATTTACGGTTTAGCGCTGGAAAAAAATGCAAAAGAAAACGAGATACGCCTTTTTAACGAACAGCGCGGCGAAAATAAAATAAAAATTGGGCAAAACGAAGAGCGCGAAAAGCAGGCTATCGAAAAAATAACAGAGCTTAATAACGATGCTTCCGGGCAGGATGCGGTCGTAGAAGAATTAAAAAAACAGTGCGAAAGTATCGAAGAAAATATCCGCTCCTTTGAAGAAAATATTCAGCTTGCCGCAGGTCGTATCAGCGAGAACGAAAAAGAATCACGCAGAGCGGAAGAAGATATTATAAATATCGATAAAGAACTTGCCGCTTTGGAAAAAGAACTTGCAAAAATTACTGACGATATTGTCGAAGAGCTTGATGCAGGTTTAAAAAAGGCAGGATACTCCGCGGCAGAAAGGCGAAGCGCCGAAGAAGCGTTACGTGATACTCTTGGAAAACTTCGCACATTGCTAGGCGGAAGGGAAGCATTAATCCGCGACCTTGTTGCTGCCGCAAATGTTACAGGCGGAGTGGACGCATCAGAAATCGGACGCATTACAGACATTTTATTAGAAGGTTTGGTTGAAGCTGCCGCAGGAGCAGACAAAGCATTGGAACTTTTTAACAATTACCGTGAAGCCAGCCCCACTTTTATCGACGAGTTTTTAGCGCCGCAGGGAATCATTACAAAAAAACGCGCGTTAGATGTGCAAATAAGAAGCGCCAAAGACGGCATCGAAGAGCGGCGGCTGCGAATAAAAACTTTACACGAAGACAATGTAAATCTAACTTCAAGAATAAACGAATACCGTGCAACTTTGGAAGATTTAAAAGTCAATCGTGCGCAGATGAAAACACGCGCTCAATCGGCAGAAGATCAAGCACGTCTTATCAGACGTGAACTTTCGGGGCAGGAAGGTATATTAAAAACCATCCGGGATGAATTATCGGTTTATCGTAAACGATTGGAAGAAATTGACGGACGCATCGGAGCTGTTCAGACAGAAATTGCAAGCATCGAAGAAAAAACAAATGCGTTTACTTCCGAGCTTGAAAAACTTGAAAAAGATATCCGCAAACGAAACGACAATGTAGCCGGCAAAAAAGTTGTAATCAATAAACGAATGACAGAACTTTCCAAAGTGCAGGAAGCTCTTGAAAAGATTCACCTTGAACTTGCGCAGTCCAACGTAGAAATTAAAAACATTCAGGAAAACTTCAGGGAAACTCACTCAAGGGATTTAATGGAGTTTGAAGAACGTATCTTTAACATTACAGAAGCCCCTGCCGCGTTACGTGAAAAACTGGCATCTTCGCGTGCAAAAATGAAAGAGCTCGGTTCTGTAAATCTTATGGCTCCCGAAGAATACACAGAAACAAAACAGCGTTATGATTTTCTCAGTAACCAGATGGCAGACCTTGAAAAAGCGCGAAAAGACCTCGAAGACCTTACAACAGAAATACGCCAGGAATCTTCGCAATTATTTTTGGACACATATAACCGCATCAAGAAAAACTTTCACAACATGTTCCGCAGACTTTTCGGCGGCGGACGTGCCGAGCTTCGTTTATCCGATCCAAACCATGTTTTGGAATCCGGTATCGAAATCTTAGCCCAGCCGCCCGGAAAAAAACTGGAACATTTAAGCCTGCTTTCCGGCGGCGAATGTTCAATGACAGCGGTTGCACTCCTTTTCGCTACCTACATGGTAAAACCGAGCCCCTTCTGCTTGTTAGACGAAATTGACGCCGCCTTAGACGAACAGAATGTCGGGCGCTTTGTACACCTTCTTCGCGAGTTCAGCGACTCAAGCCAGTTTATCATCATTACACATAACAAAAAAACCGTTACAGGAGCCGGAACACTTTTGGGTGTAACAATGGAAGAATCCGGCGTTACAAAACTTTTAGCGGTACGTCTTGAAAACGAAGAGCTGGCGCTTGCAGACGGACCTCCGCCCCAAAGCGAACTTTGGGAAGCAGACGGCAAGTTCGAAGAAGAAGATATCGCGCCGGAAGAAGGCAGACAACTGCCCGCAGGCATTAATGATCCTCAAAAAGTTACGCAAGAGCAGCTGCGGCCGATAAGAGCAAGAAAAGAGTAGGATTAATAAAATTTATAATCAGGCAGGAACCGCATACCTCTGTTAGAGTAAAATAAATATTTAGAAAAGTGAACTGCAAAAATCCTTGTCAGCTCCGGAATGGCAGAAATTATAACATTACTTTATAGCTCCTCCAGCAATTCGTTGTGTTTTATTATTTTTAGTATATTTTTTACTTTATTTAAATTATGATGAGTGCTGGATTACCTTACACAACCGCCATGATCTCTGCCATAT
>WQYB01000074.1 GCA_009781475.1 Treponema sp. | reverse complement strand
TTTATTTTTTTCCAATTTGGTAAGAGTGATGGGAAATTTATTCATGATAAGAACTCCTTTATACAAGCATCTATATCATAGTATAAAAAAAGATATTTTGAAAGGTAAAAACGGAAGAAAAACGTGTATTGACACCAATAGTTTGCTTTATTAAACTGGGCTAGTATCCTAAACCATGAATAATGACCAACTTGAAAAACTTATAGTTCCTCGATTTTTAAATTATGTCCGATTTGATACCCAAAGCGATCGCAGTTTGATAAAAACCCCTTCGACAGAAGGTCAATGGAATTTGGCGAAGTTTTTACAAAACGAGATTTTACAGCTTGGCTTACCTGCCGATAAACTGGAAGTTAAACTTACCGAACACTGTTATGTGATAATACGCTTGTCGCCAACCCCTGGAAAAGAAAATAAACCGTGTATCGGTTTTTTGGCTCATCTAGATACTGCAGACGATGTTTCAGGAAAAGATGTAAAACCGCAGCTTGTTCAAAATTATGACGGCGAAAAAATTAATCTAACTGGCGGCTTTTGCCTTGACCCAATAAAAGAAGCAGGTTTAGCCGAGCAAAAAGGCAAAGTGATTATCCACACCGATGGTTCAACTTTACTGGGTGCGGATAACAAAGCGGGCATCGCAGAAATCATGACGGCGATTGAATACCTGGCTGCCAATCCGCAAATCGAACACGGAGCTATCGAATTTATTTTTACACCCGACGAAGAAACAGGCAAAGGGTTGCCGGAGTTTCCGTTAGGTGAAATTAAATCCTCGTTTTGTTATACGGTAGACGGTGGAGCGGTTGGCGAAATTGAAAGCGAATGTTTTAACGCATGGAAAGCAGACATCGAATTTATCGGAAAAGCGATTCATATAGGGCACGCGAGGGGAAAACTTGTAAACGCCGTTTTAATGGCATCAGCCTTTGTCTCCCTTCTGCCTCGCAGCGAAAGCCCCGAAGCTACCGACGGCTATTACGGTTATTATTGCCCGATGGAAATTCACGGTGATATAGAAAAGGCAACCCTCGAAGTTTTTTTGCGTGATTTTGATACCGCCGGGATGGAACGCCGTGTTGCGGCATTGGATACTTTCGCAAAAACGGTGGAAGCTCAATTTCCCGAAGGAAAGGTCATTGTTAAAACACAGCCTCAATACTATAATATGAAGTTCAAGATTGATGAAAAGCCTGAAGTGCTGGAAAAGCTAAAACAGGCGGCATTAAACACCGGTATTGAGTGGTTTCAAAAACCTGTACGGGGCGGAACAGACGGCTCACGATTGACAGAGCTTGGCATTCCGACACCGAACATTTTTACAGGCGGGCGTAACGCGCACAGCCGTCTTGAATGGGTAAGCGTAAGCGATATGTGCGCAGCTGTCAATTTGATCATAGAATTAATCAGACTTTGGGGAGAATAAAATGGAAGGTTCATTAACCACTCTTTTTGGCGAACAGATAAAAAAGGTAATAAAAGTATCAAAAGCTCCGACTGTTATCACTGAAGATAATGTGTATCAGGAAGGAGACCCAAATGTTCTCGCGATTGTAGATTCGATGGTAGAATATTTAGTTCTTCCCGGCAGCAGCCTTGAAGGAAGTAAAAATCTTGAAGAGCTTTTTGAAAAAGCCGAATCCGGAAAAGCGTGTATGCTTCTTGTGGAGCACTACAGCAACCTTGACCTTTCGCTTGTTTCGTATTTTGCCCGTATGGCGGGAGGCCGAGGCAAGGAAATCAGCGATTCGATTATTGCGATTGCGGGAATGAAACTTAACGAAGACAACCCTGTTGTCGCAGCTTTCACAGGCGCATATTCAAAAATAGCAATTTGCCCAAGCCGTTCAATGTTAAATCTTGACCCTGAAAAAGACAAAGACGAAATCGCGCGCGCGACCGCGATTAACCGCGCAGCGATGAAATCGCTTATCAGGCACAAGTACAAAGGCAAACTGGTTTTAATATTTCCGTCAGGAACTCGTTACCGCTCGTGGGAACCCGATACAAAAAAAGGCGTGCGTGAAATCGATTCATATATCCGCTCTTTTGATTATTTGTGTTTTGTCGCGCTGAATGGCGAAGTACTTCATGTACAGCAATCCGACATGATGAATGACGCTGTAAGCAAAGACATTGTTCGTGTCACAGTTGGACCTGTTGTGGACTGCAAAGAATTCCGCGACAAAGTGCTGGAAGACGCCGCTGATAAAGAAGATAAAAAACAGGCTGTCGCCGACGTTATTATGGAAGAACTTGAAAAAATGCACGTTGCGGCTGAGGTGGAGAGGTTGAAGCTGAAGTAAATAATGTTTACGAAAGTACCACACCGTCGCAGACCAGCGTCCTATTTTTTTATACAATATACAGTGCTTCTATTGAATATATATTATTAAAACCCTATCTTTTTAGTTTCTTTTGGTTTTTCGATTAAATTGTTTAAAGCGATTAAAATCTGTTTTATAGTTTTGTCATATTCTGAAAATTTATAGTCATTATTATCAATATGAAGTAAAAGGAGCTTGCGTAATTCAGACATTTGTTCATTTGTACCAATTTGAGTATGAACAAAGTGTCTTAATTTAACAAAAGCTCTCATTATTTGAATATTTACATTTATAGCAATATCGCTGTTTAATAATCCTGAAAGCATCGCTATTCCCTGTTCTGTAAAAACATAAGGGTTATATCTAATCTTTTCCACCATTTTTGCGGTGCCAAATTGGCACCGCAAATCTGATACACTAAAATGATGTTTTAATTTTTCCCATTCTTCATTAGAGAGTTGAAACATAAAATCTTCAGGGAATCTCTTAATGTTACGTTTTACAGTCCTATTAAGATCCTTAACTTCGACTTGATATAAAACCGCAAGATCGCTATCCAACATGACCTTTTGTCCCCGAATCTCATAAATCAAGTTTTGAATTGGAAATTCTTTGTTTTCATTCATAAATAGCCTCCATAAAAGGATGTTCTTTCCCCGAAAAGAAAGTTACTTATATATGGCGCAGATATGCGTGGTGCATGACTGAAAAAGAAAAAAAGTTAATATTTTTTGAATTTTTTTGAAAAGCGGGCTGCAAAAAGCCTTTCGGCTCAGGATGGCAGAAATTCCAATAATCCTTTATAGCTTGTAAATCGTTTGCATGGTACAGGCGACGCATGCTGCTGTTCAGAAAAACACTGGACGAACCTGCTTTCGGAGCCAACCTGCGTCAAAAATAAAGAAAAATTTATTTACCCAATAAAGCGATGCATATTTTTAACGCAGGACATTTTTCCTCTCTAATTTTCGTTACTTGTTTACATGTCTCCTACAGCAGAGAATTCCAAAAATGTTTTTCTGCTCAGTCCCTGCTGCTGGAAACTTCGCCCTACCAGGCTCGTTGCAAAAACCGTCTGTACAAAGAAAGTTATATTCAAAAAGTGACTGTCATCTACGCAAACAGCCTTACACTGTTCAGAATTAAGGCTTTTGATGCAATTGATCACATTATAATACGTCGGTTTATTTTTTCTTGACATATTGTAGTTTTTACGCTACAGTATAAAAAGAATACCGGGAATGAAATTATTATCTTATTATGCGGCGGCGATAAATCTACACAACAGGAAGATATAACAAGAGCGAAAAAAATAGCAGTAATAAAATTAGAAGAAGAGGAGGATTAAAACATGGAAAGAATAACAGTGAAAGATTGGAATCTTGCGGATGAAATTGAAACCAAGGAAGATGTACTTGGTATCCTTGATGCTGCTCTTGAAGAAAACGATACTGAATTTTTATTTAAGGTTATTGGAGATATAGCTCGTTCAAAGGGTATGTCTCAGATTGCCAGAGAACTGGAATTAAATCGTGAAAACTTATACCGTTCTTTTTCTCAAGATGGTAATCCTTCATTTAATACTGTTGCCAAAGTTCTTGATAATCTTGGGTTTCATTTAAGTGTTAGGCAGAAAGTATCAGCATAAAATTGATAGTGAACTTCCCCATCACTTTCCCCTGTTAAACTGCAAAACCAGGTTATAAACAGCCTTACACTGTTCGGAGGTAAGGCTTTCAATCCAGTTTATTATGTTTCGGGTATATATCCATTAATTATTCTGTGTTAAAGAGTTAAGAACCATCTATGAGTTTTAGTAATAATTAAATTTTACCACGAACCACACGAACCAACACGAAAAATGGTTTTTCTTTAAGTAAATTCTTAAAATGAAGTTTTTTAATTTGTTTCCTCAATCAACCGCAAAGTTAAAATTCTATCAATATCTTCTAAAATCAACTTTTTTTGGTCTTTTTTTGCAGTTAATTCCATAGTTTTTATTGAAAAAAATTCAAGAGTATCAATTTTTAAAGCATTTGCCAATTGTTCCAGCATTTTTATGGAAGGAAAACGTCTACCAGTTTCTATTAAAGCTATGTGATTATCGGATATATTAATTAATTCTGCCAGTTTTGCTTGTGACAAGCCTTGTTTTTTACGATGTTGTTTCAAATTAAAAGATAGTAACTTCCTTAAATCTGTCATTTTCTATCCTTAATAGTTAGGTTTTTCCATATTACCTAATTAATAGATAGGCTACCAATAACATATAGTAAAATATTGTGATTTTAATGGCTCATATATTGACATATTGTCAATATTTATTATATTATCTTAATAAGAGGTGTAGAAAATATGAAAAGAGAAAAAAATGTGTTTAATATATTTAAGGTAATAGCCTTTTTATTTATTTGTATTATATCTCTATGTGCGTCTGATTGTGCTGATGGAGTTGGAGCAGTACTTCAAGCTGCTGGAATTGCAGGAATGGCATCAAGAAATGAAAACGTACAGACAGCAGGAGCACTTGCGTGGATTACAGGGCAATTTATCGAAATGAATCGTTCAAGTACTACAAACTATGACCCAGGGATATATAATTCGTACAGACATTTAGGGATAGAAACACATAATGCGATAGTTGATAACAGAAATAGAAATGCTGAAAGGCAAGCACGAGTTGATGAGATAAGAGCTGAAGGCGAAAGACAGCGACAGGAAAGTGCGGCTCGTTTTGCAGAACATGATAGAACATTACCTCTAGGAACATCATCAATAACCAGTTCTACCGGAAATCAAAATGTTGGGAATCCTCAAGTAAACAATTTAGCAACAGCTGATGGTGTAATTATTTCTGCCAACAGAGACCCAAGGCGAGGTAATGCAAATATAAATAATAATCGCTCATTAACTGGAAGGAACGACCAATCTGCTAATCCTAATGCAGCTAATAATACAGAAAGCAGAGCGCAAGGTGCTGGCGGACAAAGAGTTGGCGGAGATATTAGTAATCAGCAAACGACTACTAATACAACTCAACAGACATCACAAGTTTCTGGAGCAACTGTAGCAAGATCAGCTGCTACGCCACAACAGATGGCGCAGGTTATTGCTAATAGTATTGCAGATCGTGAACAACCATCAGAACCAAGATCACCACCACAACCAACAGTAAGACAGCAAATCCCACAACAGGTTAGACCTGAAACATATATTGTACAAGGAATTGATTGGCTAGATCCTAATGCTCGTATACCAACAAGAAATGGAAATTTTATTGTTAAAGATGCAATATATTTACAAAGTTGGGATTTATACCACATACCAACAGAAAATGAAATAAATAACATTATGAGAATGGCACATGAATTGCAAAGGTTAAGAAATAATGGATGGGGACCAATAAATATAAATAGTTGGCTTAGACCAACAAGTGTTAATCCTGGTAGATTAAATTCTGAAACAGGAAAGATAACTAGAGATCTAGATGCAAAATATACAGGCACAAGTTTAAGAACAAGAAGAGATGGAGATAGTAGTATTCACAATGCAAGGGGAGCTAATTATAACTCATGGATTGGTGGCGTTTCTGGAAGCTCACATACTACGGGTCTTGCTGTTGATATAATAAATAGTAGGGGAATAGAGCTTGAAAGGTGGCTAAACGAAAATTGGGAGGGTGGAGTTGGAAGTGCTTTTAGTAGAACAGTTTCACCAAAAGGATTTACGCACATTGATCTTAACAGAAATCCAGGACGTAGTACACAATATAGGCGATGGGATTATGGTACAGCAGAACCAAGATGAAAAAGTAATTGCATAATTTATTCGGGAGTATAGAATGAAAATTAAAAGTTTATTTATTTTTATATTTATTTCAACTATGTTAATAAATATATTCGCTGAAGATGATTTTTTTTGGATAGATGGAGCAGTTGAATATGACTATTTATATGAGGGAGATTTTGTTTATCTTGTCATAGATGAATTAAATATTTATTCCTACGAAAAAATAAATGAAGGTATATATGATAATGGTATTCCATATAATGTATATCAATTAAGTGACAGTATTATAATTACTATATCTGTTGATGAAAATGGTCTGTATTATATTGTTGGAAATGTAGCAACCAATGATGCAATGCATGATATACTTGATTATTTAACAGGAATATACACTGTTTCAATTCCTTATTTAGATAAAAGCGGATATACTGCTTTTTACCATGATACAGAAAATTTATTTATTAAGGATCATTTTTCTGATTATATCGGAACTTTTACCTTGTACGGGAATTTTTTATTTGTTGAAGAAGTTATAACGCAAGAAAAAATTATTGTTCAAAGACAATGGAGTACACCTGATTTTTATGAAATTTTGAATGATGAAATTGATGATGATTGGGGGTTTATAGCTTTCTGGGATATTATTCAAAACACATTACCGGCACAATATACTGTTCGATTATGGAGAGAGACAGGTGATAGTTTTTCTGCTATTGCAGGTTTGCCGTTTATATATGGAGATCCATTGCAATGGCGAGTGTTATATGAAGCAAATAAAAATAAATTACCAAATCCCAATAATCCACATTTGATATATCCAGGTACGATTTTAGATATACCAAATTTAAGCGGTGAAGTACGTTCCGGTATGTGGAATTCCAATGCACAATAAATGTTTTTAAAAGATGGAATATATACATTAAATTGAAATGAAATGGAGTTATTTCATAATTAAGGAGAATTATATGAAAAAAACATTTTTTATTATTATTTTACTATGTTCTGTATCTATGATATATGCAGCAGGTAATAAAGAAAAACATGATGGAAGATATATAGAAAAAAGAAATTTTTCTATTGCAGTACCTGAAACTTGGGATGTCTTAAAAATAAGAGAGACAAAGTATAATGTATTAAGAGGAACATTTGAAAACAATTTTGCTCCATCTATTAATTTTGTAGACGAAAATTTTAATGGTAATTTTGATGTTTATGTAGAATATTTTATGGATGAAATTGATAATTTGTTTGGCGAAAATAGAGAGTATATTGTTATAAGTGATTTTAACACAATAAATGGGTTGAGGGGAAAATTAATAGTAATAACTACATATCAACAGGAAAAACTTATTCAATTTAATTTCTTTTTATTCCCTGGAAGTAATAGAAGAAATATGGTAATAACGTGTACAAACCTGGCAATTGAAAATGCAAGGTTTAACGAATTGTTTGTCAATACTGTCAGAACATTCGAATGGTTAAGATGAAAAAATGCTGGTTAAAGAATTTTGAAAATTTAAAAGAATGGCAATTAATAATGATGCTTAATTATTAATTTAACATTTTTTGATTGTACAAATATAGATTATTTTTTACAGGCTGAACAGGGGGTATGTTTCGCCTGTATTACAAAAACAGTGGATAAGCTGTTAAATCATATTTTTACATAAAAAAAGGTGTCAGATTTCTCTGACACCTTTTGCGGTTTACCAGTTTCCGCCGCAGACCAGAGTCCTATTTTATGCGCTTTTTTGTTCCAGCCTTATCCGCAAACCCAAAAGATCAATTAATTTAAATACAGTTTTGAAGGAAGGGTTACCGTTAGGAGCAAATGATTTATATAAACCAACTCTGTCAATATTTAATTCCTTTGCAAGCTGGGTCATACCTTTTGATCGGGCAATATTTCCTATAGTTTTTAGAAGAAATTCCGGATCATTTTCTTCAATAGCTTCTTCAAGAAAAATTATGGCATCTTCTTTTGTTTCAATAATTTTGGCAGGATAATATTTTTTAAGTTTCATGATTTTGCTCGTTTTTTGAATTTTACAAAGTTCTTAGGAAACTCTTTTGCTCTTTCTTCGATCATGGCAATTTCTTTTTTATTTGCCGGTTCTGTAATATAAAGTGGTTCTGCCATTTCTGATAAAAGCGGTTTTAACACTTTTAACCTACGTTCTGGCATTTTTGCAATATAACCCTGTAATTCTTTTCTTAATGCTAAAGCTGTCATCTTTTATTCCCCTTATTCTTTTTTTTGTACACTTGACCTCTTGGATCAATGTGCGTAACTAGTATAACGGTTCCATTGATACGCCATAAAAGCCTATAATTTCCTACTCTTGTTCTAAAACCATTTTGTCCTGTTAATGATTCTATATCACCTTCAGGAGGCTCTTTTCTAAGTTTCTCTATTGCATCATTAATGCGATTTTGATCTTTCATATTTAAACGATCCAAATATTTTTCTGCATCTTTATGTAAAAATACTTCCATGATTTTAATGTAGAATATATTCAACAGCTAGTCAATAGGTTTTTTGTTTTTTGGGAAATTATTTTTTGGTGGGGAGCAAGCTATCTCTACTTATGAAGATAATTTGTATCAAAATAATTAACAAAAAAAAGGTGTCAGATTTCTCTGACACCTTTTGCGGTTTACCAGTTTCCGCCGCCGCCGCCGCGTTCTCTGCGAGGTTTGTCCATCGCTTCGTTTACGCGCAGTTGGCGTCCATCAAATTCGCGACCGTTTGTTCCAGCGATTGCCGCTGTCGCTTCTTCGTCGCTGCTCATTTCGATAAATCCGAACCCTTTTGAGTTGCCGGTTTCACGATCAAAAATGATCTTGGCTGATGCAACAGTGCCATGATTTGAGAAAAGGTTTTTTAAACCATCTTCGGTAGTGTTGTAAGAAAGATTACCGACATACAATTTCTTCGCCATTGAGAAAATTCCTTCACCCGGAACAAATCAAATATCAATACAGAAATTGACTTGCGACTGCGCCCGGGCACGCCTAATATTCACGCTTGCAAAAGCTAGCGACTCTAATTCCCCGCAAGACAGCCAAAACTATCCTGTCCGAGAAGAAAGATGCAAAATTGTTAAGGGAGAAAAAAGTTGAACTCGGCAAAGCAATACAGCGTGATCGCAAACAGTAAACGACAAGAACAGAACTAACCCCTAAACCACACGGTCTTTTATTCTGACCGCTAAAATCTAATATCTATTAATAATATATAATTATTTTTAAATATTGTCAATACATTTTATTACAAAATTGATGTTTATGGTTCTATCTTTTTTCAACCGTAAATCAATTTAATCGCGGTTTTTATATCTTTTGCTGTTTTTATTTTACCTGATAATTCAGAAGCTATTATATTTGATTCCTGATCGGCTGAAGGGCTCAAAAACGAATTAAAACCAAGATTTGCTGCCGTTTTTATGCGCCCGGAAAGCCGGCGTACGGGGCGGATTTCTCCTGTAAGCGACAATTCACCCGCTATAGCAAGGTCGGCAGGAAGGGCAAGCCCTGACCTTGCCGAATAAAGAGCGCAGGCTAAAGCCAGCTCTACCCCAACCTCTGTGATACGAATGCCGCCTGCCGCGTTAATATACAAATCCTGATCCGAAAGGCGAAGCCCCAGGTGTTTTTCCAATGCGGCGGAAATTCGTGATACCCTTGCCGAATCGATCTTGTCGGAAAAAACACGGCTTATCGTGCCCTTTGCAGGGATGGTAAGAGCTTGAATTTCTACAAGGATTGTCCTTGACCCTTCAAGGACTGCCGCTGTCGCTACACCCGCAGGCAAATCACCTTCGCGCCTTATTAAAAACATTCGCCCCGTATCTTCAATTGGAGTTAGACCTTTTTCTGTCATCGAGAAAATGCCGATTTCATCGATAGAGCCAAACCTGTTTTTAGCGGCTCGCAAAAAGCGGCAATCGGTTGTTCCGTTTAAACCAGCCGTTTTGTCGTTCTGCTCAAAATATAAAACAGTGTCCACCATGTGTTCCAAAGTTTTTGGTCCCGATATTATTCCTTCTTTTGTAACATGCGCCGTTAGTATAAGAGCAGCGTCATGTTCCTTTGCCCAATTGATCAATTCAAATGAACAAAACTTCATCTGGTTTACAGTTCCTGCTACAGAGCCTGCATCTTCGGAATACAATGTCTGAGCAGAATCTACAAGAATTAAAACAGGTTTTACATTATTTAATACAGTTTCAATTTCGCTCAAATTACCGCTGCAAAAAATTTCGATACGCTCCATTACACTTTTATCTTTGTTAAGATCCAACCTGTCGGCACGCAGCCTCAATTGCCCTGCGGATTCTTCGCCGGAAATATAAAGGATTCGCCCCTTTGTAACAGCGGCGGCGGCAGCTTGTAAAAGTAAAGTTGATTTACCAATGCCGGGTTCTCCTCCGACAAGTATGGAAGAGCATTTCATTATTCCGCCGCCAAGCACCCGATCAAGTTCGCCGATGCCGCTACTTAATCGGTTTCCTTCCATTGGATCTACAGCGGCAAGCGGCAATGTTTTTGGCATACTATGTGTTTCGCCGTGTTTACTTTTACCTTTAACATTCGTGACGGCTGTTTCAACAAGAGTATTCCACTGTCCGCATTCAGGGCAGCGCCCGAGCCATTTAGGTTCTTTATGATCGCAGGAAGAACATTTATAAATAAAATCTTTTTGTTTTTTCATACAAAGAGAGCCTCAGTATTATTCCGATGTTACCTGCGGTGCGGTATTTTTCTGCGGTGTTATACGAAGACCGACGCCCATGCGCCAGCCGTCTGCAGGAATCCAAAAGCGGATATCAAACCCCGCCATAAATCTTTGATTTACCGGAAAGTCCATTCCGGCTCCGATTACAGGCACAAACCAGCGTGCGTTACTCCAAAAATATTCGCTTATCGCTTTTGTTTGCAATTTTGGATCGGTTTCCAAAATGCCGGTATTATCACCCGGATGATTTAATCCGAATGCGTTAAAAACCAGACGAATATCAACGGCAGGACCTGCATATACCCGAACAAGAAAGTTACCAAGTGAAAAAAATCCTGTCGCCTGAATGCCTGTTACAAATCCCAATACAAAAGCAGAGCGGCTGTCCAAACTGCAAGGAACAGGAAACCCCAATGCTGTATTAAACTCATAATTTGAGAAATAAATATCCTCGGTTAATTCAATTCTTAAATAAGGTAATATTTCGTAGGCGGCAGAAAAACCCAATGATGGAATTATCGGAGCAGGATCGGCATTTGAACCGTAATCAGCGCCAAAGTATTGAAGAGTGCCGCTGAATGACCATTGGATTTTATCCCAAAACGGATTTGCATTTTGCTGGATTAGCGGAAATGTTAATATTAATAAAACCAATGCCAATTGCCGGAAAATCACAGACATGAATATATTATAACCCAAAGATGATTATGAAGCAATTGAGCATTTATATAATAGTTTCCATTTTCATAAGGAATCTGACAACAGTTGACCTGTTAACGCCGTAAATTCTTCCGATTGCGCTTTTTGAATATTCATTGGCAAGTAAAGACCTGATCTCTTTTTCATGGTTTGTCAGTTTAAAATATGATGATTCGCTGCCCCAGGGGCGGCCAAGCACCTTGCCTTCGGATTTTTTGCGGGCAAGAGCGTCTTTTGTTCTTTGCGAAATTAACTCCCTTTCAATTTCCGCCGACAAACCGAAAGCGAATGCCAGCACCTTTGATTGAATATTATCGCCTAATTTGTAATTATCTTTTATAGTCCAAATTCGCACATCGTTCATCATAAGATGATTTAAAATCGACATAATCATAAAAAGACTTCTTCCAAGCCGTGACAGTTCCGAACATACAATTAAATCACCTGCTTTTACCTGCGCAAGAAGCGGACCTAATAACCGCTGTTCGGGTGTTTTTGTTCCGCTGATAGTTTCTTCGATCCAGTGTTCAATTTTTATATTATTCTTTGCACAGAATCTTTGTATTTCATACCGTTGATTTTTTACTGACTGTTTATCTGTGCTAACTCTGATATAACCGTATGTCATTGTTCCTCCAAGAAGATGATAATTACTTATCGACCTTTTTAATGTTCGCATAACAGTTATTGTTTTGCGTAAATGAAAGAAATGATTTTTTAGTATTTTATCGTTTGTTAGTCTGTGAAATTAAAATGTAAAAAAAATAAAAATAAGATTAAAAATAATATCTTTTTACAATTAAATATTCTTTACACATAATTTTATTAAATTTATTACAGTTTAATAAAATGTGTATTTATGATAGAATATTGTTATGAACAAAATGGAAACTGCAGTCGCACTATGTGCGGTAGGCGCAGAAAAAGCCGTGTCGAACGAACTGCGCAAATTGGATTTAAAAGTTGATGATTCCCTTTACGGAAGGGTGAGGTTTAAAGCCGATACCGCGGGGTTTTATAAAGCATTAATAGGACTGCGTGCAGCCGACCGCGTTCTTTTAGAAGTTGGTCTTTTTAAAGCTGCGGATTTTGACGCTCTTTTTGAAGGAGCCGCTGCGGTTGAGTGGGAGCAGTTTGTGCCGAAAGGAATGGGTTTAAAAATAGCTAAGGTGCGTTCCAACCGTTCGTTATTAAAAGCGGAGACCAGCATTCAATCGATAGTTCACAAAGCTGCCGCGCAGCGTCTTTGTACAAAATATGGAATGAACCGTCTTCCCGAGCAGATGATGATTCCCAAAAAAGCAAAATCAAATGACGATGAAATTGATAAAGCTGAAGCAACTTTAGTTGCAGCAACCAAAGTTGCAGAGGTACGTGTTTACATTGAAAAAGATACTGTTTCGCTGCTTTTGGATTTAAGCGGAGAGCCTTTATTTAAACGTGGATACCGAAGCGAAGGCGGAGCAGCTCCTTTGCGTGAAACAACAGCGGCGTCGATTTTACTTTTATCGGGATGGAAACGGAAGTTTCCGATTTACGATCCTTTCTGCGGCTCCGGTACAATTTTAATAGAAGCTGCCATGTATGCATGGGATATGGCTCCGGGGCTTGGCAGACATTTCGCGCTTGAAAACATGCTTATCGCTGACAGTAAAACTGAAGCTGCGGTGCGCGATGAATTTCGAAGTAAAATAAATATTAACAAAGATGAAAACCGTCTTATAAGAATCGCAGGCAGCGACGAAGATGTACGTTCAATTTCTATCGCTTCATCAAATTTTGCGCGCCTTTATGATATATCGCAAGGACAAACTCCCGGCCGCGGCATTCGCACTTTCGATTGTAAATCAATCGGCATCGATTTAAAAGTCAAACCGATGACCGAAGCCGCTTCTCCTTTTGATACTTCAGCAGATTTAAAAATTGAAGATTCCAAACCAAATGGTTTCATTCTTACAAACCCGCCTTACGGAAAGAGACTTGGCGACCAGGCTTTGGCGGAGCAGATTTATCAGCAGATGGCTTTGATGCGGCAGGGTTTTCCCGGCTGGAAACT
>WQYB01000073.1 GCA_009781475.1 Treponema sp. | reverse complement strand
GGTCGGGGGTTGGGGGTTGGGGGTTGGGGGTTGGGTGTCGGGGGTTGGGGGTTGGGACCGCGGTGCTGCCATGTGTAAAAATCCAATCCAGCACCTCATTATAGAGAATTGGTTGCCTTAATTTGTACCGAAACCTATTCTTTTGGTTTTTGGCTCTGTTTCAATGAGGTTGTTAAGGGCAATGATGATTTTTTCTATTGTTTTATCTTGTTTTGATATTTTATAGTCAGTGTTTTCCATGTGGAGCATGAGGAGTTTTCGGAGTTCTGCAATTTGATCATCTTTATTTTGAGAAAGCACATAGTGTCTTAGTTTTACAAAAGCCCGCATGATACTGATATTAACATCTATTGCTTTTTTGCTATTGAGAACAGAAGCCAGCATTGCAACGCCTTGTTCAGTGAAAGCATACGGCATAGAGCGTCTGCCGCCGTGCTGTTTACTTGATATTCCATTTTGGAATGTCAAGTTTTCCCATTCGTCTTTGGTAAGTTGAAACATAAAATCAACGGGGAAACGTTCGATGTTGCGTTTGACCGCTTTGTTCAAATTAAAGGTTTCAACTTCATATAAAATGGCAAGGCCGCTGTCTAGCATTACCTTTTGTCCACGAATTTCGTATATCATTTTTTGGATTTGCGTTAGTTGATTTGCCATGTTGCTATTTTTTGCCTCTCAATTTTAACAGCCCTTCCAGTTGGCCTAAAGCATAAGCCCGAAAATTTAAAGGCAGTTTATTTAATTGTCAATAAAACGCCACCTAAACTAAGACGCTATGAAAAACCGGTAGCTGCTATCAAAGCGGCCCGCCGGTGACAGGCGAGGCACCCGATGGCGATTCTCGTTAAATATTTTTTGCCTGGTTTTCATTAATATATCGAAATTGAATAATTAACCCGAGAACACCTGACACAACCAATACAATCCCTGCAATCAATAACATCATATTATCCTCCATGACATTGCCTTATAAAAACAATAATAGCAACAATTCCTGTAATAACCTGAATTATTTGAAGCAAACATCCTACATAATCCTTGCCTCTTAATCTTCGTTTCATTGTCATTATATTATCGGCAGTTTATTTAATTGTCAATAAAACGCCACCTAAACTAAGACGCTATGAAAAACCGGTAGCTGTTATCAAAGCGGCCTCCCGCGGTGTGAGCACACTAGACATAGCGTACCTTTGTCTTTAACGACGCTATGAAAAACCGGTAGCTGCTATCAAAGCGCCCCCCATAGTTTTTGCAACCGCCGGCATAAATCCTCCACATCTTATAACTCATTACATATTATGTCTATTCTAATCTATAGTCAAGATTACGCATACTGAACAATAAAAAATAAGATTCATAGTGACAGCCACGTGCCCAGCCGCTCCCCTGCGCCTGCTGCGGCAGGCGAGGTCGCGGCACGGGCATTTCGTTGGAACCGCAGAACTTAGGGGCGAACCAGCCGGAAACCGTAGTAGTCGTTCCTGTTCCACGGGTTGCTGTCGCCCCGCTGCGCAGAACGGAGGTACTGCCCGATGCCGTTCCAGCTCCCGCCGCGTATCACACGGTACGAGCCAGAGACCGCTCCCTTAGGATCAATTTCAGCATTTGGGTCTATATAGTAATTTTGATCAAACCAATCCCAGCACCACTCAAACACATTCCCATGCATATCATACAATCCCCAGGCATTAGGCAAATAATCACCTACTTGCGATGTTCTGCTAAGCCAATCTCCAAAAGGACTTCCATTATATGTGAACCAAGATGCATCAAAATTTGCCTGATCGGATGTTATCTGATTACTATCCCAGTTAAAAGCAATTTCTGTCCCTGCTCTGCATGCATATTCCCACTGCGCCTCTGTCGGCAAACGGTATCCGGTTGAATCTTGTACAATTTGCACAGCGTCCCATGTTGAATTACTGTTTGTCGGTACAGCTCCCCAGTCATCTGGATTTGCACTTCCGCCAATACTGTACGCAGGACTAAGACCTTCCATAATACTAAGTCTGTTGCAAAATACTATCGCATCATACCAGCTAACCTGTTCTACAGGAAATCTATCTGTGTTTAATCCGGTTGTAATTGACTGGAAATTACTTGGATTTGATCCGCCCATTACCGCCAACCACTGCTCCTGTGTCACCAGGTATATTCCCATGTAAAAACCTTTTGTAAGCGTTACTTCATGTTGAAATTCTGTATTGCCAGTACCTCGATTTGGTTCTATTGAAGGACTGCCCATCATAAAGGTTCCAGCTGGTATCCATACCATTTCTATACCAATATCGCTTGTAATTGCATCGACAATGTTAACAGTAACAAGCTCAACTGGTTCATTAAAGTTAACAGTATCATCCGGCGTAAATTTCATTGGGTATTGTGTTTCGTTTTCAATTACAGTTCCAGGATTAGTCCATGTAAATATGCCGGGAGTTCCAGTACCATTACCAGCAAGAAAGATACTAGAAAGTGTTTGCTGCCAGGAAGCTGCCTTTAAATTATCCGGCCAGTTAACAACAGGGTTGGCTTTCTCTATTACCAAGCCATTTGTTATAGTTGTAGAAAATTCCGTATAATTGCCATCCGCTGCCCGGGTAATCACTACATTGTAACTTCCTGCATTTATAGGTGTCACATCATCATCACTCTGGTTATAGGTAATATTAAAACCTGTATCAGGTACTCCGATAATAATAAATTCATGAGCGTCTACGTTATAAGTAACAACCTGCGGAGTTTCATCTATAGATACTGATGCAATTTCTACTGTAAAGTTAACATCAAAACTTTTGTTAATCCCATAACCGCCTGTTACAGTAACTGTCGCTGTGTAGGCTCTAATGCCAAGACCGGTATTCGGGGTAACTGTGAAATCATCTTCTCCGCCTATGGCTATGCTACCCATTGTTGTTGTTGACAAAGAGAAACTATCCGCATCGTTACCGGAAAGTCCAATTGTTAATTCGCCTGTGGGCTGGTTGCCTGTGTTGGTAATTGTCACACTGTGCGGTGTTTGCGCTTCATAGTCATAAGCTGCCTCACCAAAATCCTTATCTGCGGAAGGCGATAACGATATACCATACACATCTACAAACTGCGCTGTTAAAAATTCTGCCTCAAAGAAACTGTCCATGTTTCTATATATATGAAGTATTTCACGTCTTTCTATCTTTCTTCCTGCGCTGTCTTTTAGTTCAATTACCACACGGTAGGTGTCAGCATCAAGAGTATCTATTGAATCTGTATGCGCAATAATTTCATAATCTTCTTCGCCTTCAAAATCTTCAAAGTAATAAATATCTATTACTTCCCAGTCCATGTCATAAATTGTCATGATGGCAATAACGCTGTCATCTATATCAGAAAAATCTATTTCCCAGCTAAAGATGCCTTTGCCTTCTTCGATTGGCTGCAGCTTTATGCATCTGGAATAGTTCTCGCCTGATACTATCTGTATAGAAAGGCTTTTTCTTGCTACAGGTTTTGTGCCGGCAGCATCAATATAAGCTGTTACGACTAAATCCCAAACTCCTATATCTAATGGTATAGGCTGTGTAACTTCAGCAAGGGTTCCCGGTACTGTTTTTGCAATACGATCGCCGCATTCATGGTCATCATCGCAGGCTTCACAGTTGGGAGTAAACTTAAGGGTGTAATGCGCGAAGTCATCTTGTGTGTTTTTTGGTAATATAGTTCTTTCTGCTCCTTCAATGATTAGGGAGAAGAAGCCGTTGATGACGGTGGTAGGGGTTTGCGGCTGTTCTATGAAATACTGACAAGTTGATAGAATTAGAACAGTAATTAGTATGGGGAGTAGGGGGTGGGGGGTAGGGAGTGGGGGTTTTGATCTGGGGAATAGGGGTTGGGGAGTAGGGAGTGGGAGGTTTGATCTGGGGGTTCTTGGTTGTGTGCTTTGTTTGTTTGCAACTGGGTTATTTTGCTTTGTTATTCTTTCTTTTTTCATTTTTTCCCTCCTTAGTCCTCAAGCTCAAATGTTACGGTTGTGTTGTACCACTTAGTACCCTTCCTTACTTCCAGGGTTAATATGAATAGGCCGTTTCCGTAGATGGTAAAGTCATCTGCTCTTAGAGTAAAATTGCCGCCGGTTTTGTTTATTGTTGTTCCTGTTATGTACCATTCAACTTCGTCGTATTGATCTGCAAGTGTAATTTCAACCTCGGTTTCGCCGGAGCGTGAAAGTATAATATCTTCGTCAATTGGCTGTACTTTGTCGGCGATTGGATCAAATGTAATGGTAAATTCGCCTGCGGGCAGTGTTACGGTAACAGCGCCGCTTGTTTTGGGATTATAGTTTGCATTGCTTACGGTTACTGTGTAGCTTCCCGTTTCTGTTGGAGTAAAGTTCAATCCTGTTGCAATGTCTGTCCCGTTCCTTTTCCAGTGGTAGGTTACACTCTCACTTCCGCTGTAGTCTGCGTTTAATTGCTGTCCGATAATTGCAGTGGCAATTTCACTGTTGTTATGTTTTATTACAATATTTCCGGACAGGGTGGCAGGTGTAATATTCGCATTTACGTTAGCGGGTTGAGAAGAAAGCGTGTAATTGGCTGCGTCAGCTCCAGCAAGCGCAAAGCCTGTGAACTGTACTGTCTTGTTATTTCCAACAGCAGCATCTACAAAGTCGGCTTTTGCGTTACTGTAGTTTATGGTAACTGTGTCGTTATCAAGTTTTCCTTCTATTTCTGCACTGCCGCTGTTAAAAGTTGTTCCTTTTTCGCCGTTGTAAACTTTATCATTCGCTGTTATTCCTGTTATTGTTACAGGCTTTGGATTTATTGTCAGTGTGTAAGCTCTTACGGCGTGGGCAAACTCCGCGTCTTCTTCTTTTTCGGCGGTTATGGTTGTTGTTCCTGTTTTGTAAATGATTATGCTGCCGTCTTCGTTAACACCGGCGACATCAAGGTTGCTGCTTGTGTAGGTTATATCGCCTGTTCCCTCATGGGCGTCTGTAATCGCATTAGTAAAAGAATCGCCGTAGGTTATAAATATATGCCCGGATGTATTTGTGAACGTGATTGGATCCGGTGTTAAGTTAGTGTGTTCAAAATTTGCGATGATGGTTATAAGGCCGTCTATCGAATCGGATGGGTTAATGGTATATGTCCTTGTGCCGCTTCCTGCGACTGTTACGCCTGCGATTGCTTCTTCAACTCCGCTAAAGTCAAGCAGATTGTAAATTGTAATATCTGCAACTGTGTAATGGAGCGTTATCTCTTCGCCTTCATAACCTGATACAGGATCTGCTGTGACAGAATCTACTTGCTGAGCGCCTTGTATGTCAATTTCGATTGTGTACTCAATTGGAGCAGGCTTGATATTTGCAGTTACATCGGCAGGCTGCGATGAGAGCGTGTAGTTACCTGCGTCAGCTCCAGCCAGCGCAAAGCCTGTGAATTGTACTGTCTTGTTATTTCCAACATTGGCATCTACAAAGTCGGCTTTTGCATTATCGTAGTTTATGGTAACTGTGTCGTTATCAAGTTTTCCTTCAATTTCTGCATTGTCATTGTTAAAAGTTGTTCCTTTTTCGCCATTGTAAATTTTATCATTCGCTGTTATTCCTGTTATTGTTACAGGCTTTTGATTAATGGTAAGCGTGTAAGCTCTTACGGCATGGGCAAACTCTGTATCCTCTTCTTTTTCGGCGGTTATGGTTGTTGTTCCTGTTTTGTAAATGATTATGCTGCCGTCATCGTTGACATCAGCGACATCGGTATTACTGCTTGTGTAGGTGATATCACCTGTTCCCTCGTGGGCGTCTGTAATCGCATTTGTAAAAGAATCGCCGTAGGTTATTGCTATATGTCCTCTTGTATCGGTGAATGCGATTGGATCCGGTGTTAGATTGGTGTGTTCAAAATTTGCGATGATGGTTATAAGGCCGTCTATCGCATCTGACGGGTTAATGGTATATGTTCTTGTGCCGCTTCCTGCGCTTATTACACCAGCGATTGCTTCGTCAACGCCGCTAAAGTCAAGCAGATTATAAATTGTAATATCTGCAACTATGTAGTGAAGCGTTATCTCATCTTCTTCGTGGCCTGATACAGGATCGGCTGTGACAGTATCTCCTTGCTGTGCGCCGCGTATGTCAATTTCGATTGTGTACGGTTTTGTCTCATCGCCGCCTTTTGATTTCATCTCAGGGAAAAAGAAATTGGTGCAAGCGGAAAGTGTTAGTGTTAGTGTTAGTGTTATGGCTATCCAGAGTAAGCATTGTTTGTTTTTCATTTTATATCTCCTTGGTTGGGGAATAGGGAGTGGGGAATAGGGAGTGGGGGTTGGGGTGTGGGGAAGATTTGACATCATATTCCTTGCTAAATTTTACTTCCATTTTTCTTCTCCTTTAAAACCTAATCCCTGCTAATACTCCGACGCCGAAAACGAAGGGATAGCCGATTCTTCCAAAGGGTTCGGCAAAAAATTTCGAGCCGAGGGGCAGGCGTAGTCCTGCGCGTAGTCCGCCGAGAAACATGGGTGTTAGATCATCATCTTCCAATACAAGATATGCTCCGGCGTCTGTTTGAACGAACCAGCCTGCGTGGTTGTTTCCAAGGAAATAAAATCTGAACATGGCGGCAGGTTCTATTACAATGATGCCGGAAAAATTATTGCTTGCGGTTAGATTTATACCTGCGGCGAAGGAGGAACCTAGCTTGTAATCGAAATTTATAACTGCTCCGACTGCGAAGTTTTCGCGGGAATTCATGTTTAATTCAAGCCCGGCGCCGGTTGCCGATTTCTGTTTATCTTCAGCAAAGATACATAACACCAGCATAAAAATCATCAAAATAAATAAAAATATCTTCTTCATAAATTCCTTAAAATATTTACGCGGATATATCAATCTTCATGTCATAATTTTACAGCGTCTAGTATTTAATTGTCAATGTTAAAATTTATTCGGAGTATCGTTGTGCTTCTAAAATCAAAGTCATCATTATTATTTTAAGATATTTAATTATTACATTTGTATCAAGAAGGAGCTTCAATCCAATATCTTAATTGCCCCATTCTTCTTGAACCTTGACATTATAGAGAAAATGACAGAATATAAAAACCTTGCCAAGATCATAGAAGAACTGGTGCGTAAAGACATTGCTGATTCCGCTTAATTGATTTAATCTCTTTTTTATTTTTTTTGGTCATATCAGCCATTAGTTTTAAATATCTGCCTTATATATTATTAATTTCTAATTTGACACAGGACAGTAATATTATGAAAAACAAAGACTTATTAGAAAAAACACTTTCTCTTGCTAAAGCCTTATTTTCCGAAGAAGAATGGATACCTGTAGAAACAAACATATTCGTAGCTAAAAGCCGTCTTTCACAAAAAGAAAGAGAATCAGAAAAATGGGAAAAAGAAATGTCCCAAGTACGGATTTTAACTAGCCGGGGAAGTATAGCATATTTTCTGCCGGAAGTGGAAGTAAAAGGTAAAACAGGTGCTAAATCAGCTGATTTGGTTCTTGATGGTGAGATCGTTGAAATGAAAACTATTTCTTGCAGCAGAGCTACTTTAGGCGAAAAGTTTAAAATAGGATGCAATATTGCTAAAAATTTGCTCAATTACAAAAAGTCATTCCGTATTTATCCGTTTATTGTCTGATTTATCAGTAGGAAGCGTAAAAGCCCAAATAGCAGGTGTATTGAAATATCGCTATGATGACGGAAAGTTTATTTGTTTTTTTTTAAACCGGGGAATTGTATATTTGGTCATTTGAAGAACTTAGAAAAATTATTGGTACAGCCATATAAAAAATCACCCGGTCCTGCATACACAAAACCGGGTTCGGGAAATGAGGGCACAACGCCCCCTCATTCAGTGGCTATTCTCTTACGAGAACAATACTAATATAACTCTATTTCATGACTTTATCAAAGGCCAGTGTACTATACGTCCGTTAATCTGTCAATGTTAAAATTTATACTGATGATATTCTGGCAAAAAAAATAAGCTGTTAAAAGCTCTATTATAAAACCACTGTTTTATCAATTATTTTTAATTTTACTAAAGCGCCATGCATGCTCGCGCCATATATATGCATGGAAAATATTATAACAAGGACGACGATGCCTGGTTCTGTCAGGCAATTTGCCCCCCTCAACAACTTTTTCTTCTATAAAGTATTCGGAGAAAAAGGAGATGAAGTTCAACTTCTGGGCTTCATCAATGCGGTTTTAGGAAAATCGGAAGACGACAAGTTCGTCAAAGTCGAAATTCTGGAAAATAAAAATTTCATGTCAGAAATTATGAGAGGAAAGTCATGTGCACTGGATGTAAGGGATCAGCTTCAAAACGGAGCAATGGTCAATATCGAAGTCCAGTTACGGGATCAGCATAATATGGACAGGCGCAGTTTGTTCTACCTGAGCAAGGAATATGTAAAAAAACTTGATTCAGGGGATGATTATATCCAATTGCCAAATGTGATCGCAATTAATATAGTCAATTATAACTTCCCTGTAACAGGGATGTTTCACAGTTGTTTTCATTTGCGGGAGGATACTGAACCGGATATAATGCTGACAGATGCTCTTGAAGTGCATTTTATTAACATGGTAAAATACAGAAAACAGAGCAAGGGCAAATTAGATGATCCTTTATGCCGCTGGCTTGCATGGTTTGATAAGAACAGCCCACCGGAACTTCTTGAGGAGGTAGTTAAAATGGATTCAACAATTCAGACGGCAGACAGCAGAATGTCTTTTATAACAATGAGCGAAGAAGAGATGGATACCTACGAAAGAATCATGAAGGCGGAACGGGACAGAATATCTGAATTTAATTATAGTATGAAAAAAGTAAAAACTACTATCGCAAGAAACATGCTCGCTGAAAATATATCTCCGGAGTTGATCCAGAAAACAACCGGGCTCTCCAGGGAAGAAATCCTGAAACTGTAACTAATTAATAATCAATCCAGCTAACCGCTATTCATTCCGGATAGCGGTTTTTTTATTTAATTATTGATGAATATTACAAAGAAAAATCCGCTATATTATGAAATTTTGTTAGCTGCTACTAACAGTGTCTCCCCTGTTCCAGATATAAACCGCCGGTGACAGGCACATTGTGTTTTCGCAGTTCTATTTTTTATCGTATTCCTTTATTACTTCTTCAGGTGATTTACCGCTTTTTAGTAATTCTATTATTTCCTTTTTTCCCTTTTTCTCTCCTTTTTTCTCGCCTTTCTTTTCACCTTCCAGTCTCCCCTGTTGTCTTTCATAGATTAATTTACTTTGGAGATCCAGTTCATATTTTAAAATGCTTTCCTGATGACAGCGTTCAATTTCATCTTTGGTAAACGTTACCAATACTTCGCTTGCCATTGCTATTCCCTCCTGACATTCAATTATCTGATTAATTTTCTCACGTTTTGCCTTGTCTGTCAAATATTGGAAAAATACTGCCCACTGCTCGGCAGGACTCATGTCTTTTACCTGCTTGTCGATTATTCTGTCGAGTTTAGACAGCTCAATAGTAATTATTCTGCTTTTTCCATTTAGCGATATATTATGCTCAGAGTCATAATATTCAAATTTATGAAAAATTATTTCGTCTGCAAAAAATCGTTTTTTTGCCAGTATTGCTATTTGATAAGACTCCTTTAAGTTATCAAATGTTTTATCTTTACCTCTAATATCCTGCCCTGTGAATAATTTACCGGCATGAAACTCAAGCCGGACCGGTTCAAAGGGGTTTGGGCTTAAACTCATCTCCACATTAATTCGCTCGCCGCTATCAGCTTTGCAATTAATGTCAAAACGAATTTGCCTGTCATGCAGGTTTTCTACCGGCGGTTCATTTGCTGTTATAGCTACGATAGAAACATCACGTTTTATCAATGTTGATACGAGCCTTGATAAAGCTCCCTGTGATTCTGGAGTTTTCTTTGTAAATACTGCTTTGAACACGTTGTCGTAGCGGATGTCGATTAGATCATCTGCTTCAGAGAAAAATTGCATTTCTAATGCCCCAAGGGTAATTTTTTTAGGTTATTACTAAAGTCAGATGTGCCATTGTAATTTGTTATCTCAAGTTATTATACATACAGTATACTAAACAGATATTTTTTTTGTCAAGCTCACGCTTTACCGCATACAGGGCAACTTATGGAAAGATCAAATACAGTACGTGAAGAAAACCTGTTGATTGTTGTAGCTGTTGAGGAATATTCCAGACGACACGGAATTTCCGCTATATTATGAAAATTTGTTAGCTGCTACTAACAGTGTCTCCCCTGTTCCAGATATAAACCACCGGTGCCTGTCACCATATGCGTTTTCACGAACTTGGCGTTGATAAGCAGTACCATCCATACCGCCAAAGGCGCTTTTTCCAAGACTGCCGTTTAAATTCTTAATAGTGTTTTTTAGTTCTTCAAGATTGGAATTGTTTTCTGTCAAAATTGCTTTTGCAGATTCAAGGTCTTTATGCACAGAAGCCGGAATAAAGGTTAGTATGACCTTCCCTGCCGGAACTTCTGGAGACACATCAATATAGATGTTTACGATTGGAAGGTATCTCAACAGTTTGTTCCACTATAATTACTATAACCAGAACTATTTATCAAGCAAAAACAGAGAGAAATACAACTCTTGAGAATCTGCCAATGCATTAGGTGTAGCAGCTAAAGCGCTGGGTATGTTTACTGTTGCCCTGCGCCCTGTGTGTATACTTTACGGTCTTTTTCTGTTATAATCCATGTTATGGAAAGATCAAATACAGTACGTGAAGAAAACCTGTTGATTGTTGTAGCTGTTGAGGAATATTCCAGACGACACGGAATTTCCGCTAATGAAACAATAAAACTTTTTAAAGAATACGGAATTTTCGATTCCATAAGGCAGTGTTATGACACGCTCCACACCCAGGATATATACGAATGTGTGGAATTTGCGGAAGATATACTAAAAAGGAAAAGCGCATGAACCTCCCCGCGCAGCTTCCAGGACTTCTTTATCATGGTTCAAATCATGATTTTAATATTGTTGATTTATCAAAATCAAAAGACAGACGGGATTTTGGCAAAGGTTTTTATACAACAACTTTAAAAGAACAAGCCCAGCAATGGGGTTATACAATGTTTAACCGCTTTGGAGGCGAGGGTATTTTTCTTTATGAATTTGAATTTTCCCCTTCGCCGGATTTAATATCAAAGCATTTTCCCCAGATATCTGATGAATGGTTTGATTTTATTTTGGCAAACAGAACTCATAAAGAGTTACAGCACAATTTTGATTATATTCAGGGTCCGGTTGCAAATGACAAAATATTTTTAACAATAACGGGCTTTATTGACGGCATTTTTTCCAGAGAAGAAGCAATGCAAAGATTGCGTTATAATAAATCCAATGATCAGGTATCACTGCATACGGACAAAGCTATTTCATCGCTTGTTCTGAAAAATAAAAGAAAGACATCTACAGAAAAAATAATTTATAACGGACAAGAGCTTGGCTTTTTTATATCAAAAAAGATAGAAAGTATCGTAAACATAATTTCTGAAAAAGAAAAAATCTCCTTTACTGCCGCATACGATTATTTTTCCGCTTCTCAAATATATAAATCATTACAAAACACAACATCGCTATTATGGACAGAAAATGCTGAATTTATTGTTGACGAATATTACAGGGAAAAACCTGCTATATTATGAAGTTTTGTTAGCTGCTATCGCCGGAGTGTTACCCCAGAATGGGGAGTGGGGTTTAGGGAATAGGGGTTGGGGGGGCTTGCGGGAGCGCAGAGTTCGCGGAGTTGTTGAAATGTTACTGTTGCACCCACTACGCTATATGCGGTGTAGGCATGACGTGTAACCACACTACAAAAAAGCGGTTGCTGCTACCAGAGCACTACCAGTTGACTGGCAATTCAAAACTGCGGATGCGCGTATCAAACTTAAAAGACTTTATCCTTTAATCGTGTAAGGTATTAGTTGTGACAGTCTACTAGTACCGGTGTTCCTCTTTAATTATCTTATATATCTCCTGCCAAGTTTTCTGCCAAAGAAGTGTCTCTGGGTTAGATAATTGTTCATAAGATTTAGAAGAATATAACCTTTTTATTGCTGTTGATTCAGTAATCTTTAAATCTACAACCATTTCTTCCAGGATTACTGTTGTCATATTATCAATAACAGAATAAAAATTATTATCATCAACAAGCTCCAAAGCATAAAGTGATGCAAGCGTACAAAAACATATTTGATGCGTTGGTTCTCTGTATGTTAGTTTTTCTATTAATTCTTCTATAGAAATTTTACCCTGTTCGTACAATCTAATTTGAATAACCATTTTGTCATTTGCAATTGGGCCTTCTACAATATCAAAAGTATGAGCAGGATGAAAAATTTGCCTATTTCTGTTTAAAACTACAAATTCAACCCATTCTCTGGAAATACTTTCAAATTTTTTAACATTCATTCCAATTGTAATAGGATATGCCTCAGTATATTTAAATTCTGTTATAACTGGTTTATACGAATTATGTCTTGCTGCAATATCATTAGCCCGCTGAAAAGCATGTTCACGGATATTTGTAACATAAAACCCCCTGCCAAAATCCCTGAAAAATTCACTTTTAGCAAGATCAATTTTTTCGATTCTGATATCACTTCCATGGAAAACCTTCATTTATAACCAGCCTCCGTTATTTCTGCAAACCTCTAATAAAGCCATGTGTGTATGATATTCAGACTGCGTATGTTCGTATTCGTAGTTATCCAATAGAAAGCTTAAACCGCCAAATTCATCCAGATATTCAACAACTTCCGGAACTGATCTTTTAAAAGCATATGCAAATGTTCTGATAATAAAATTAGCATATACAACTTTTTTTTGTGATATATCCATACTGATATTATAATGCTATATAAGATGATTGCAACTGGTGACAGTCACCTGAGGTTGGCTGCTGCCTTTTGCGGAATGGGGAGTGGGGTTTAGGGAATAGGGTTTGGGGAGCTTGCGGGAGCGCAGAGAGCGCGGAGTTATTGAAAAAGCGGCAGATGTTACTGTTGCACCCACTACGCTATATGCGGTGTAGGCATGACGTGTAACAACACTACAAAAAAGCGGTTGCTGCTACCAGAGCGCCACCTTGACGAATATTACAGAGAAAAACCCGCTATATTATGAGATTTTGTTAAATTATTTTCTTGACAGTTTGTAGATAATAATCTACATTGAAAATATGTACGAAACTGTAAAAACTAATACATTTACAACCTGGCTGCACGATTTGACAGATATTCGTGCAAAAGCGCGGATAATAGCCCGAATTGAACGCGCCGAGAAAGGAAATTTTGGGAACTGGTCAGCAGAAGGCGGAGAGGTTCGGACAATGGTTATAGATTATGATCCTGGATATAGGCTTTACTATACCATCCGCCGAAACAAAATTATCATCCTCCTGTGCGGAGGAGATAAAAGAACGCAAAAAGCTGATATAAAACAAGCACAAGAAATGGTAAAGGAGGAATGATAAAAAGTTAACTGGGACGGTAGATTAGAGTAAACTATCTGGAGACAGATAGGGAAAGGCTGTAGCTCGACAATTTTTTTAGTCCAAGAGACTGTAAAGGAGAATGAAG
>WQYB01000072.1 GCA_009781475.1 Treponema sp. | reverse complement strand
GTTTTTCTTCCGTTTTTACCTTTCAAAATATCTTTTTTTATACTATGATATAGATGCTTGTATAAAGGAGTTCTTATCATGAATAAATTTCCCATCACTCTTACCAAATTGGAAAAAAATAAAGAATATGTGTGGGCGAAAAACCGCAAAGCTCGGATGGAGTTCCATATTAATAGCAATGTCCGTATGGAGTACGAATTAAATGACAGTCTGTTTTCGCTGACCGGCAATGTGGTTTTTGCAGACCTTAAGCAGTGCAGAGAGCTCGCGAATAAAATCAATCAAAAACAAGGTCCTACCCATCCCGAACGTTTTATAAAAGCAGGTGATCTTTACGCGATGGGTCTTATCGATGAAATTCTCCATTATGTTGTTTCGCTTTACCGTGAGGAAGTTCAGCATGATGTATTTGAAACAGCATTGAACAGGCTGGATACAAATCTCGGCGAAGACAAAACGGGCGGTCTTTTAAATACATTTACAAATCAATTTCCGCCATACCCTGTTTACAAAGGTCAAAAAAATATCGACCAATATTTAAAAAGTAAAGAAGACGGCGAAAGCTGCCGCGCTCTTTCTATCGAAGAAACCATGCTTCTTTCGATCGCTAATCTTAACCCCGCGTTTAAACCTTTCAAATTTATGTTCGACGATAATGTACTTTCAAAAACTACTGTTTACCCCGACGCGATCGAAGAATTAAAAGCGCACTTTAAAGACCTTCCGTCTTACGGTCCCGACGGCATGAACCTCTGGGATTTCCTTCGCTCGCCTGCTTTGGCAAGTCCTGACTCGCTTCTCGGTCAGCTTGAGTACATGCGAAAACATTGGGGGCTTTTAATATCGAAATTTATGGCTCGTCTTTTAATGAGTCTTGATGTTATTAACGAAGAAACAAAACCTGTCTTTTTTGGTCCCGGTCCTAGCCATGTTATGACCTTCGCAGGTCTCGATGAATACGAGCGTTTCAGCCCCGACCAGGACTGGATGCCAAAAACAGTTCTCATGGCAAAAAGTACGCTCGTTTGGCTTTTCCAGCTTTCGCAGGAATACGGAAGGGACATTACACGCCTCGATCAAGTTCCAGATGAAGAGCTCGATAAAATGGCAAGCCGAGGTTTTACGGGGCTTTGGCTTATTGGCGTTTGGGAAAGAAGCCAGGCAAGCAAGATGATCAAACAGTGGACAGGCAACCCGGAAGCTGCCGCCTCTGCTTACAGTTTGTACGACTACGATATCGCAGGCGAGCTTGGCGGCTGGGGTGCGCTTTGCAATTTGCGTGAACGCTGTATGCAGCGAGGTATCCGCCTTGGCTCCGACATGGTTCCAAATCACACTGGTCTTGACAGTAAATGGATCATCGAACATCCCGACAGGTTTTTGCAGCTAACGTATCCGCCGTTTCCGACTTACAATTACAACTGCGGAAATATTTCCGGCAGAGATGACATTACCGTACAAATCGAAGAACATTATTTTTCACGCAGCGACGCTGCTGTTGTTTTTAAACGAATCGATAACCGCACAGGCGATGCTCGTTACATCTACCACGGCAATGACGGCACTTCAATGCCGTGGAACGATACGGCGCAGATCGACTTTTTAAATCCTGAAGCCCGTGAAGCTGTTATCCGCACGATCATCGGCGTATGCCAGCAATTTTCCATCGTGCGCTTCGATGCGGCTATGACTCTCGCGAAGCGTCACATCCAGCGGCTTTGGTATCCGGCTCCAGGCACTGGCGGGGCAATCGCAAGCCGCGCGGAACACGCAATCACAACAGAAGAGTTTAACCGCAGAATTCCAGATGAGTTCTGGCGGGAAGTTGTAGATCGCTGCGCGGTGGAAGCGCCGAACACATTATTGCTTGCAGAGGCTTTCTGGATGATGGAAGGTTACTTTGTGCGCACGCTTGGAATGCACCGTGTTTACAACTCGGCGTTTATGAACATGCTTAAAAACGAAGAGAACGACAAGTACCGCGCGACAATAAAAAACACAATGGAGTTTGATCACGAAATTTTAAAACGCTTTGTCAACTTTATGAATAACCCCGACGAAGACACCGCAGTCGCGCAATTCGGCAAGGGTGATAAATACTTTGGCATTTGTACATTGCTTGTTACGATGCCGGGGCTTCCAATGTTTGGTCACGGTCAAATCGAAGGTTTCGAAGAAAAATACGGAATGGAATACCGCCGCTCATATAAAGATGAAAAACCCGACGGTTATTTAATCGGACGCCACGAACATGAAATCTTCCCGATTATGAAAAGACGTTATCTATTTTCCGGCAGCGAAAATTTCAGACTTTTTGATTTATACTGCGAAGGCGGCAGCGTAAACGAAAATGTTTTCGCTTACACAAACCGTACGTGGATAAACGGCCGTGAAGAAAAAGCTCTCATCTTTTTTAACAACTCTTACTATGAAACTTCGGGCTGGATAAAGGTCAGCGATCCTCCAGTACCTGACGGCAAGGGCGGAACTTGCAGAGACAACTTAAGCGAAGCGCTTACCATACACGGCGAAGGAAACTATTTCACCCTGTTACGCGAACAAAAATCGAGCCTTTGGTTTATCCGTTCTTCCAAAGCTATCTGCGAAGACGGATTTTTCGTAGGTCTTAAAGGATACGAAACGCAAGCATACCTTGATGTATATGAAGTTGAAGATGACGCAAAAGGCAGATGGGCAAGATTGAATAACGATTTAAACGGCGCAGGAGTACCCTGTCCTTACGCGGCAATCAAAGATATATTCTTAGGAGATCTTTACTACCGCTTTATGGAAATATTAAAACCCGAAAACATCATTAACCTGAATGAATTGATAACAAAAAAATCATTCGCCGATTCATTAAAAGCGCCTGTAGAAACATTTATTAAAACAGCCGCGCATTTTATTACAGGCGCAAACGGCTCTTATGATCCGTGGGTTGCGAAAGATGTTAAAGGCGCAGAAATTAAATTTACCGCGGTAAAAACAGATGTAATATGGAAAGAGTTTGAAGCGTTCGTAAACAGAATTGTTTATATCATGGATATTTTAAAGAAATCAAAATCTCAGAAAACCGAAGGTTTACTCCTTACCCGTATAGCGAAAAATATTTCTAACAGTCAAACGCTCAACGCAGTCATTCTTAGTTTTGGTTTAATTTCCATTTTGCGCCTTGTAATCGGCAAGGAAGCGACAGGAAAACAAACGGCAAACCTCGTATTTGACCATTGGGATCTTGGGCGCAAACTAAAACAAGTTTATCAAAATTTCGGCGCAAGTGAATCAGAAGCCGTCAAGATTAGCGACATCGCGAAAGTATCGCTTCGCCGCATACCTGTTACTCTCGATAATTCCAAAAAGTGGGCGGCATCGTCTAAATTAACAGCTTCGCAGATGGCTGCGTTAATTATCGAGGAAAATTATCTTAGTGATGATTTCCGTTATATCCTGGGAATTAATTTATACAATGATGTTCTTTGGTATAACAAGGAAGGATTTGATGACGCACTTTTCTATTCGTCATTGTTCTTCATGGTTGAAGGTTCAATTCAAATACCTGTCGAGGAAAAAGTCGAACGAATTGCGAATATTTACGATGTATTGCAAAAAGCTGACGTAAAATCCGAATATCGCTTTGACCAGCTCGTTGACAATTTGACAGCAAAACCATCAAAAGCAAAAAGTTCAGGCGTAAAAATAAAAGAAGCTGCCGTTAAAAAAACCACCGCGAAAAAAACTGAACAAAAACCAAAAACAAGTTCTGCTTCAAAAACAAAAACAACTGCAAAGAAACCTGCGGCTAAGAAACCTGCTGTTAAAAAAACAGAAACTAAAACGGCAAAAAAGACAAAGGCAAAAACTCAAACTAAAACTTCAAAAACCGCAATAAAAAAAGCCGTACCCAAAAAGAAAACTGCAGCTAAAAGCTCCAGTGTAAAAAAAACAACGCCAAAAAAACCGACAGTCAAAAAAACAGCGGCTGTAAAAAAGACAAATTCTAAAAAAACTGTGATAAAAAAATCCCAACCAAAAAAGGCCGCAGCAAAAAAAACCACCGCAAAAAAAGGAAAGAAAAAATGAAAATCAATTTAAAATTACTGGCATTAATTATTTTATGTCTCGTTTCGTTTCCGCTTTTTTCACAGAACACATATCTTGAACTTAATTTAAATGATTCACAAAGTTCTAATCCGTTTATTCAATCAAGATCATTATTGGAAATATTAACTGTTATAGACAGAGCGGCAAATGACAAAAACATAGGCGGCATTGTTTTGGTTATAGGTTCGATCAACCGCTCAAGGGATCATTTATGGGAATTGCGAAACGCGCTCGAACAATTTAAAGAAAGCGGTAAAGGAATCTGCGCGTTCATAAGTCATGCCGACATGGACATTTACACTCTTGCGTCTGTCGCTGATAAAATTGTAATGGACGAACTTGGAACCATGTCAATGCTCGGTTACTCGTTCAGCGCTTTATTTGTGCGCCAAACTTTGGAAAAACTTGGGATTGGCGTTCGTGAGCTTCGTTATTTTGAATACAAATCCGCAGGTGAAATGTTTTCAAGGAATTCAAGGTCAGAAGCTGATCGCAGGCAAATGAACGATTATATAGACGACATTTTTAATCTTACTCGCGATACATTAATGAAAGCCAGAAACTGGACAGCCGAAGAGTTTGACACTATTGTAAACCGCGAATTTATTTTTGCGCCGAGAAACGCGTTACAGCGAAATCTTGTAGATTACACAGGCAGAACGGATGTTATTCATGAGGCTGTCAATGAAATTGAAGGCAGAGAAATAAATCGATATGTTATTTATGGAAATTCAAACTCAAGTATAACAGGCGCAAGTTCAGTTTATACTTCTCCAAGAACAGGCGGGTTTTTTAACACTCCGCAAACTATCGCTATAGTATACGCCAACGGGCAAACCGATATGGAAGGCGGAATGAACGCTATACTTTTATCACAAACTGTTATAGGACTTGCAGATAACAACAGAGTTAAAGCGATTGTCTTAAGAATAAACTCTCCCGGCGGAAGCGCGGAAGCTGCCGATTATCTTGCGCAAGCCGTTCTTTATGCGACACAGAAAAAACCCGTAGTAGTTAGCATGGGCAATGTGGCGGCTTCGGGCGGCTACTGGGCTGCTGTTTATGCAAGCCACATCGTCGCAAATCCGTATACGATTACAGGTTCCATCGGCGTTATCGGCAGCTGGTTTTATGACAGCGGCTTAAACAGCAATTTGGGAGTAAATGTTGATATTATTCAGCGCGGAACGCACGCGGATTTATCGGCAGGATTTTTATTTCCTTACCGCGATTTAAATTCACATGAAGAAAGCCGATACCGGCATTTACTGGAAGATATTTATTTATCATTCATCGAAAAAGTTTCGGTTGGGCGAAACATGGGTATTGATAGCGTAGAAGCTGTCGCTCAGGGAAGAATATTTTCGGGCACTAGAGCTTTGGAAGCTGGATTAATTGATAGTGTCGGCAGCCTTACAGACGCAATACGTATAGCGCGTGAGTTAGCTGAAATCCCCGAAGGAAGGAGTGTAAGGTACGACGAATACCCGAAACCTACCTTTATGGACAAAATGTTAGGACGCTTTCCCGTAATGGCAAGAATTTTTAAAGGTAAAAGCCAGCCTAGAGCAACGGACTTTTTTATGGATATGTTTATTCCGGATGATATAAAATATCACCTTGAACGTAACGGACAAATCTTAGCGATTTTACCGCTGGAGCTTTCGATTAGGTAAAAAAAATGAAAAAAATCATTAAATTGATTTTTATAATCATTATTGCAGTGTCAATATTTTTAAACTGTAATGGATTACAAAACACTAATCAAAATGATTCGGATTCGTGGTATCAGCGTGACGAATGGCTTCAATGGGATAATAACGATGAAGGAATAAAAACGTTTTATGTAAGTAAAACAGGCAGTGATACAAATAACGGTTTATCTGAAACCAGATCTCTTTTAACTATAACAAAAGCTATTTCCCTGGCAGCAGCAGGAGATACAATAATTGTAAAACCCGGTGTTTACGAAGAACATATCATTCTAAATAAAAACGGAGAACCCGGTAAGTGGATCACTTTAAAAGCGCATCCTGATTTTATGGCTAAAGACATATCTAAAAAATACGGATTTGATCAAAGAGAGAATTACGGAGTTGTTATAACCGGAACTGAATGGAGCGCCTGCGCAGTTGATGTCCGCGCATCGTATGTAAAAGTAAAAGGTTTTTTTATTACATGCTTTCCAGCGGGCGGCAGCGAAAGATATGATGTTGCTGTAAGATTGCGTGACAGCAGTAATTCCAATTTTGGCGGGAAACCAAAGGGACAGCCGTATAACCATATCATAATCAGTGAAAACGTTATTTACGGCGGAGGAGAATCCGGTATAACAGGTGGCGGCGTTGATTTTGTATATCTTCGTAATAATATAATTTTCCAAAACTCAAGCCCAGGTTTTTGGATGGGCAGCGGTATCAGTTTAGGTTTTGTTTATAATCCCATGATGCCTTTTAATGATCCTAACGATAAAAGATTTCATTATGTTGTAGAAGGTAATATTTGTTACGGAAATTCTAATTATTGGATAGGTTATCAGAAAAAAATATTGAATAGTCCGCCTAATCCTTATCCCGAATTAACAGGTAAAGGAAGTTCTGACGGAAACGGTATTATTATCGACTGGGCTGGTAATATTTCTGCAAGCCGATCTCTTGTCAGAAACAACATTGTGTATAATAACGGTCAACGCGGTATATGCCTTACCTATTCATCCAATGCTGTCGTGATAAACAATACTATCTACGATAATGCCTGGGACCCTTATTATAATTGGGATTGGGGACATCAGGGTGAAATAGCCGATGTAGGCGGAATCGCAAATGATTCTTCTTATCCGTTTTCCGGGCAATGCGGCGTAGATCGTAATATTTTTGTTAATAATATAATTTTTACAAAAACAAACGGACGGTATCGGGGTGATGCGGTTATGAACAATAGCCGTGTATACTCTGATTATAATTTTTATTATAACGGCGGGGTTGGCAATGCTCTTATTAATCCCGATAATAATCTGCAAAATTATATGAATAAAAATGACAGGCAGGGATTAAACCCAATGTTTGTAAACGCGCCTGCACTTATTGCAAACAGTAACCGTTTTTCCCGGCCTTCAGATATTAATCCAGTCGATCCTGTCCACTGGTATTCATTGAATTTTTCATTAAGAAGAAATAGCCCTGTTATCGGTCTTGGGTATAATACAACCAGTACATTTAACACTCCGCCTTCCATGCCTGCAGATTTATCAAACGAATTAAAATATTTTTTAGACAAAGCCCTGCCATCTTATGACATTTTTGGAAATAAACGCGACCCTTTAAAAATTGATCCTGGAGCAGTCGCATTTAATACGCGTATATGAAGCGGAATAACACCGATGTCTGGTGGGACGGTATTGCATATTCATATATTCCCGTCAATTACTTTGGAAATCAGTATTTTTTCAATATTTCTTCTTGCATCCAAAACAAATAAAATGTAAGCAATTTTGTTATCATCTGATATTTTATAATAGACTTTCCATGGATTAATAACTATTTCATAAATACCTAATATACCGATATCTTTTAGTTCCTGACATTGTTTTGTCCTGATTTTATCATTTTGTAATTTGTTTATTTTTTCAATTATCTTAATGTAAATATTATTTGCTGTTTTTTCGTCAACATTATCTATGTAATATTCAAGTATTTCATTAAATGAATCTACGCCATCAGGAGACCATTCAATACGCCGCATTATTTTTTCCTATTTAAAGTCTTTTCAAATTTTTTTGTTGCATCTTCATGAGATATTGTCTTTCCACTTTTTATATCTTTCTCTGCAAAGCTTAACAATTTAGCCAAATTTATCGCATTAATATTTTTTTGATAACTATTGATATCAATAATAACTGCTTTTGCTTCACCGTTCTGAGTTATCACAACAGGAGATTTAGTATTTTCTACATACTTTACAATTTCTGTAGTATGCGCTTTTACATAGGAGATAGGCTTTAAATCCTGAGCTAAATTTACCATATTGAGACCTCCAAATATTCCAACATATAGGAGTATATCTCATTATTTGTATATAGTCAATATTTTGTACTAAATTATGTACAATTAAAAATTAAGGCGAAGCATACCCGTTCACCTTAAACTCCAGTCTGCTAGGTAGTGTCTAGATATAATTCTAATTCCTGACAAGCTCAAACCTTGTAAAAGTTATGGTTGGCGGATTTCCTTCATAATAATATGTATGCAGATACATAAGATTGGCGTTAGGCTGCGGGCTATTTGCCGTTCTGTTTGCGATTACTGTCACCTTGTCGCTGTATTCAGTATTAGCTTTTACATGAGATTTAATATGTGTTCCCGGTGAAAGCATAGTGTAAAATTCTATAGAATTATCGATAAATACAAAATGAAATATTTGTAGATCAACATCAGATGTAAAAGTATAATAAAAAGTAAAATTATCATCTTTGGTGATTGTTATATCACTTGATTCAAACGGCGGAAAACTAAAAGAATAAGCACATTGATTATCAAAAAAGGTAAGAATTAACGGTTTTTCGACTGAAGCACGAGAAACAGAAATAGCTGAAACAGAAAAGACAGAAGAATCTGAAAAAATATTCCAAATAAAAAATATAGCTGTAATAATAATTAATGCTGCAGCAAAAACAATACAGGCTGGTAAAAATAAGCGTTTCAGGTTTTTTACAGGATATTGAACGATTGCGGCTTGTTCGTTTTCATTATTGCTATTTACAAGAAAATCGTTCTGCTTTTTGGTTCCATATTTAAAATAGAACTCCTGAATATTTTTTACATTCAGCTTGCGGTATATATTAGATTTGTGATAATCAACAGTTTTGTAAACGATATTCAGCTTGAAGGCAATATCATTTAAAGAATTACCTTCAAGCAGCATATCGAAAACTTTTTGTTCCTGACGTGTCAGTTTTTCCAGCATGTATATAGTTATATAATTCCTTTTAAGGTCTTACAATCCTTATGGAATCAAACCAGATTGTAGCGTCTGGGACATCAGGAAGTTGATTATTCATGGCAATTTGTATCCTATTAATACGATTCCAGGTAAATTGCCCTCGTGGATTGTGCCATTGATATGTTACGTCTTGCAATCCGCCTTGTTCTGTCATATTCCTTAGAGGAATGCGAATTGTATGCCACCTTCCGTCAGGCGGAAGAACTTTTGAATCAACAGTAAAATACATTATCCAGGGTATTAAAGAATCTATTTCTGGATTTAAAAACAAAACATTAATACTTACAGGTTTGTTTGTACGAGCTTTAAATTCCAGATATGCGCCAGATTGAACCAGAAAACTATAATTTTGTTCATAAACATTATCAATCCAAATAGTATCATATCTTGAACTAAGCGGATTCTCCCAGCGAATAGCAAATTCTCCATCTGCCGCATTTGTATCAAACAAATGCAGTTTTGCATCAGAATTAGTGGAAACAGGATACCAAACCCAATAATCCCTGCCAAAATAATCATCATATATAGTAAAACCAGATCTAAGTGCTTCTGTTGAGCGAGGTCTTTGAGGCGGAGGATTAAAACCTATCGCCCGAGCAAGTTCAACATTTAATTCTGAAAAATGATTTCCATTAGGAGTATTAAACATACCAAAACTGGTACTTGTATGACCTGAATATTCCCATATTGTCCATGGAATATTTCGTTCATTTAATAAATTTGTTATTGTTTGAAGCCATCTGTTTTTATCTTCTGATTTTACTGTATAAAGCACTCCAAATTCACCGCAGAAAACAGGAACATTACGCCTTCTTGAAAACTCTACAACCCTGTTAAGTTTTCTTGTTAATGACGTTAAATTGGAGTTATTTTCATAAGCTCTCATTTCATGATCTACCCATGTATTCCTTAATGTATCAGGAAGAGGCGGCATTCGATTTCTGTCATAAGGGAAAGGAACTCCAGTTAATAAATTAAGAGGAGGAGCTCCTTGGCATGTAAATATAAAAGGGTCATAAAAATGAAAAGTATATATAAGGTTTCTATCAGAATAATTTGGCAGCGAAAATAAAGCTTCAAATGAATCAAACGCAACTCCGTCCATATGACTTACAGCGCTTACTACTATAGTGTGTTTTGTATCAACACTTCTTATGGCATCTATTACCTGTCCCTGAAGCTGACCCCATTGCCTTGCAGTAATATTATTAGGTTCGTTAAATATTTCATATAAAACATATTCGCTTCGATTTTTAAAATGATCCGCTATTTGTCTCCAAATAATTGGTAATTCTCTTGCAACTGTAAGAGGAGAAGGTTGAATATTATTCAAAGGCGCTGGAACACGAGCATAATAATGATTATCAAGGACTATGTATATTTGATGTTTTTCTGCCCAATCAACAACCTGATCCAATAGTCTAAAAAGTAACGGGTCAACAATAAAATTAGGAGCTCCGGATGTCATTGCGTGAAAATTTACGGGAAGTCTTATTACATCCACACCTATATTTTTAAAGAAAATAAAATCTGATTCATCAAACATTCTAAAATGAATTTCCACTGCATTCCAAACAGTTCCTTCAAACCACTTTGTCATATTCACTCCCTTTGAAAAAGGAACTGAACCTGCCATTTGCTGCACTCCGCCTCTTGTTTGAGCTGCCGCATTACCACAGATAAGTATTAATAGGAAAATTGCGATAATAAAAAACTTAAAACTTTTCATTTTTTCTCTCCTTATTAATATATAAATACAATAAACAAGAAAAAAATAACCTAGGAAATTACCCAGGTTTTCCCAAGTTTTAGAATTTCACCACGGAGTACACGGAGTTTCACGGAGGAAATAATGTTTTCGAACAAAAAACTCTGTGTTCCTCCGTGTCCTCTGTGGTTAATTATTCTTTTTGGACAGCTCCGACATTGATTAGTTTGTTTTTACAAGTTCAAATCTTGTAAATGTCAAAGTAGGCTGGACTCCATGAATATAAGGACTTGCTTGAATAAAAAATAGATTTGAGTTTGGTTTTGAACTGGTTGCCGTATTTTCTGCTATTATTGTTACTCTGCCGCTGTAGACGAAACCAGCTATTACCGAATTTCTAATAAAATTCCTATTTGAAAGATTAGAGTAAACGCCATCAACTGTCATAGCATCTAAAAAACAAACTTCCAGGTTAAGAAAACTGACATCCGATGTAAACGAATAATAAAAAGTAAACTCATCGCCTTCTTTTATCTGAATATCATTAAATACAGGCGGATGATACACTAACCACCAACCCCACGGATCATTATCACCCAAAGTAATAATAAACGGTTTTTCGGCAATTATAAAATCAGAAGGTTTAAATAAAAAATACCAGATAGAAAAAACAGATACGGAAAAAACTAACACAACACCTGCAATTAACGCAATAAAACGCTTTTTATCTTTCAGGTTTATCGGGAACTTTATTGTTTGCGGCTTTTGCAAATCGTTTTTCTTTTCCGTATTTGTATTAACGTTTTCTATTGATTTGCTGGTTGTTATAAGTTCCTGAACACTACTGATGCCAAGTTTTCGATATATATTTGTCTTGTGAAAATCTACTGTTTTTATATTAACTTTTAGTTTATAGGCGATGTCTTTGGACAATAATCCTTCAACTGCATATCAAATATTTTTTGTTCGCTCGGAGTCAGTTTTTCCTGCATGATGGAATTATGCGGATTTTTGAAAAATTTATCAAGGTTTCTTGACAAAGACATACAAACCTTGTATATTAATAACATGAGGTGATTTATGGCGTTAGCTACAGTAAATATATCTTTTAACACAGAAATATTACAGCAAATAGACGAAGTTGCGAAAAATGAAATGAGAACACGGTCAGAACTAATCAGAGAAGCGGCAAGAGCGTATATAGAACAAAAAAGAAAATGGGAAAGTATTTTCGCTTACGGAGAAAGTTTATCTTCTAAATACGGGTTTACAGAAGATGATGTAAACAATGAAATAAAAAAATACAGAAAAGAAAAGAAAAAATGAAAATCGTACTGGATGCAAATATTTTTGTATCTTCATTTTTTTGGGGAGGAAATCCGCGAACTGTACTCGAAAGAGTAATCAGTAAAAAAGATGAATTATTTATTTCAAAAGAAATTCTAAACGAAATAGAAAATGTAATAAAAAGACCAAAGTTTCATGCGGAAAATAAGAAAATAGACTATTTAATAAAATCCATAGAAGAAATTGCCAATATAATTTATGTAAAAAATAAAATAAAAAATGGAAGCAGGGATATAAAAGATAATATGTACCTTGAATGTGCAATTGAAAGTAACGTAGATTATATAATATCGGGAGATATTCATTTACTGGAAATGAAACAATACAAAAAGATTAAAATAGTATCGGCAAAAGAGTATCTGGAAATAATGCTTGACAAAATATGTTACATTATGTAATATAAAATATAGGTGAAAATATGAACTTTGAATGGGACATAAAAAAGGATAAATTAAACCAAAAAATACATGGTTTATCTTTTTCTTCTGCAAAATTCGTATTTAATGATATTGAACGCTGGGAAAGATATGATACTTCCCATAATAATACTGAAGATAGGTGGCAAACAATTGGTTTGGTAGATAAGGTTCTTTTTGTTGTATATACAGAACAGAAAGAAACTATCCGAATTATTTCTGCAAGATTGGCGGATGAGAATGAACGGAGAATTTATAATGGTGAAAGAAACACTGAAGGCTGGACAAAAGCCAACTAAAGCGCAAATTCTGGAAATCAGAGCAGCTGGAAAAAAAGCTGTTGTCTACACAAGTGACGCTCCTCAATTAACCAAAAAAGAATTGTCAGAATTTAAACAAATTAATGCGGAAAACAGAAAAAAAATTCCATGTACTCTTCGATTGTCAAAAAAATCTTTGGAATGGTGGAAATCACTTGGAGAAGGATATACAGCCGCTATGGCGCGAATGCTCGAAGACGCGCAAAATCATCCAGAAATAATAAGAAAAATTATATAAATCTTTATAAAATAATTTTATCAAATAGGCGGTACATATCGTTGTTCAAAAAAACTCTGGATGAATAAATTAAACAAGATTTTGTAAAAAATCAAGGTTATTGATGAAGCAAAAGATAGAAGCACAGCCTATTTATATGATTTGACAATAGTATCATATTTTTATATTATAAATCATGGAATATAAAGGGTATTTAGGTACTGTTGAATATGATTCACATGAGAAAATATTTCATGGTGATATCATAAATACTAGAGATGTCATCACCTTTCAAGGTACTACAGTCAAAGAAATTGAACGAGCTTTTAAAGACTCCATAAACGATTATATAACATGGTGTAAAGAAGAAGGGGTAGAACCTGAAAAACCTTACTCTGGTAAATTCAATGTTAGATTATCTCCTGAATTACATAGGCAGGTTGCAATAATGGCGAAGAAAAAACATGTATCGCTTAATAGTTTTGTGGAAAAAGCTCTAACTAATGAAATATCATTTCAACGTGTATGATAGAATATAAAATTATACTTACATACCACAACTATTCAGAAAAATACTAAGCAAAACTTAAACATCCCTAAGCTGCGAAAGAGCAATCGGTTTTGGGCTGTCGTTTTGTCCTTCGGCTTTGGCGAGTTCTTCAAGAAGTTCCTTGCCTCGTTTGGAAAGTTTTTCCGGGATTTGTACCATAAGTTTGATATAAAGATTTCCGCGCTGACCTCCCATCGGGACTCCTTCGTCACGGATGCGAAGCATTTTTCCGTTTTGGATGCCTGCGGGAACTTTTACTTTTATTGTTTTGTTATCAAGAGTTGTTACGTGAATATCAGCGCCGAGTGCCGCCTGGCTGATTGAAACCGGCACGGCGCAGTAAAGATCGTAACTTTGGCGTTCAAAGTATTCATGCGGTTTTACCCTGATGAAAACGTACAAATCGCCGGCAGGTCCGCCGTTGGGTCCT